>CAKSHT010000052.1 GCA_934457235.1 uncultured Oscillospiraceae bacterium | reverse complement strand
CACCGAAGGTGAACGCATGTGCAAGGCTTTTTGATCTATAATAAACGCTTTGCGTTTATTATAACACATTTCTTCTCTTTTTTCAATCTATTTGCATAAAAGCGCTGCCCGGACGGACAGCACTTTTTGTTATTTTACGTTCAGCCAGACGCGCATTTCGTTCTCGCCGCGGTTTCCCCAGGCGTAATATGGGACAGCAGTTGCTTCGCATGGGGTAAGCTCCTCCGGCTCGCTGGTGTAAAGCTCATCGCAGTCAGATACGCGGTACGCACTTGCTGTGAGCTTTACAGAGCCGCCAAGTAACTGCGGTTCAAACTCATGTACCTCCGGGGCAACGCTCCTGTCTATCCGGAGTTCCCGGACGCTTCCGTTGTCTGCGCCCTCAAAGCAGTAAACCAGCGGTCCTCGCATCAGTGCAGCCATTCCGGTGAGCCGCGGTACTTTACCAGAGGCTCTCACGAACCTGGGATTTCCGTCAAGTATCAGCTCCACTTCAGTCATGCCGTTTACGTCAATGTACTGGTAGCCGTTCTCCGGTGCCGGAGATATATCTGAACCGTTTATTCTGATCAAGTTTTTGCGGCTCCATTTCGGAATGCGCACTGCCAGCCTGCCAATGCCGGTTGCCTTGTATTTCACCGACATTCCATAGGGATAATCCGTTGTGCATTCAATCGACATTCCATTGCTGAAATCAGCCTTGCCCGCCGCAAACAGGTGGCAATACACCGTGTCGTTTTTTTCGCCGTAAGCGTACTTCCCTATCGAGCCGATGAGCCTTGCGACATTCGGCGGACAACAGGCGCAGGCGTACCACTTTGATCTTGAGGGCAGAACATGAGCGTGAGTGCAGGCTTTCCCGGTGATCCCAGGATCGACCTCCAGCGGATTCACGTAGAAGAAACGCTTTCCGTCGAGCTGCATTCCCGCAAGTACTGTGTTATAGAACGCAAGCTCCATAATATCCGCGTATTCGCTGTTTATTTCGTTTTCAAGCATTCTTTCAGCAAAGAACATAAGTCCCACAGAGGCACAGGTTTCGCAGTACGCAGTGTCCGGAGGCAGATCGTAATCCATCGTGAACGCTTCACCCATGCCGGTCGAGCCTATTCCTCCAGTGATGTACATTCTGCGGCTGATAATATTCTCCCATAATCGGCGGCACGCCGCGAGAAGTTCACTGTCGTCCGTTTCGGCGGCAAAGTCAGCCATTCCGGTATAAAGATACACGGCGCGGACTGCGTGTCCGGTGGCTTCGGACTGCTCGCGCACGGGCTTTGCGCTCTGTCGGTAGTCGTTGCTCCATGGGTCGCTTCCCCAGACAGTCCAGTCACGCTTTTCCGCTTCCTTTGCAAAGAACGCAGGATCTTTTCCGCGTTCGTTGACAAACATTTCCGCAAGCTCCAGAAAATGCGCATTGTTCGTCAGACGATACAGCTTCAGCAGAGCAAGCTCGATCTCCGGGTGTCCCGGTATCCCCTTAACTCCCTGCACGATAAAATGTTCGTAAATACACTCGGCATTGCGTACGGCAACGTCAAGCAGTACGCGCTTTCCAGTCGCTTCATAGTACGCGCAGGAGGCTTCTATCATATGTCCGGAACAGTACAGCTCGTGTCCCTCCAGCAGGTTAGTCCAGCGCCTGTCGCGGTCCTTTATCGTGAAGTATGTGTTAAGGTAGCCGTCGCTGTCCTGGGCGGCTGCGATAAGGGAAATAAGCTCATCCGCGTTCTTTTCAAGTTCATCGTCACGGCGCAGCGCAAGGGATTACGCTGTTGCTTCCAGCCATTTATATGCGTCGCTGTCCTGGAATACCATGCCGTAAAATCCGTCCCCGTCGTCCTCGCCCCGGAGAGCCTTTGCGGCGTTGATGAAATTCTGAGCAGCATGGCTTTTTTCGGCGTCCTCTGCCCTGTCCCACAGTACGCTGTACTGATACGGAATGACCGTATTGCTGACGATGTTCTGATATTTTTCGATAAATCCCGACGGTCTGTATGATGTTACCGGTATCTGGTTCTGAGTTTTCATACGCTTCCTCCCAGTGTATTGACAGCAGTCCATATATGTATTATAATATTTACAGTCACTTGTTTGAATGGAGAAATATACTTATCATATGGAATATAATACTGACCGCGTAGTAATAAACAGCCGCATCCTGCCGCAGCTCTCGGACTGCGACACACTGACATCCGCAGAGGATTTCTTTCACATGGACAGGACTGCGGAATTCAACGTACTGATATATGTCACTTCCGGGACGATGTATGTCACCGAAAACGAGCACGACTTTACAATAAACTCCGGTGAGCTGCTGTTTCTGAAAAGCGGACTTCGGCATTACGGAAAACGCGAAACTCTTCGCGGAACGCGCTGGTTATACGCGCACTTCTATCTAAGCGACGTACCGGACGGAACGGATACGGTGGTACTCCCCAAGAAAATCTGCGGACTTACCAGAAGCTCGGCCGAACAGAAGCTGTTCCGCCTGTGCGACTATTTTCACAGCCCGGCACCGCTCGGAAAGCTGCGACAGAACGCAATGCTTTATGAGATACTGCTGGATATCGCGTCTGAACAGAACCCCAAGCAGGAGCGTATCTCGGACAGGATATGCGCATTCCTTGACGGACAGACTGAAAGGGATTTTTCAAAGGAGCTGATAAGCGGACATTTCTTTCTGAGCTACAGTAATCTCGCGGCGAAATTCCGAAAGGAAAAAGGAATGTCGATGGGACAGTATCACAACTCCGCGAGAATGAAAAAAGCCTGCCACCTGCTTCGTTCAACGCTGATGTCGGTGGGCGAAATCGCAGAGTACCTGGGCTTTTCGGATATGCTGTATTTCAGTAAGAAATTCCACGCATTCAGCGGAGTTTCGCCAACTGATTACCGGAAAAAGGCGCAGATAAAATACTGAGCCGAAAACCGGAGAATGATATCATGAACATCTATGAGATCCAAAAAACACCATAACTTATCGAATGTATTACAATGGTCTGGGAGGAATTCGCCCGGGCGGCGTATTTATTTTTGTCCGACACGGAGGTAATGAAGATAAAAGAGTACGTCCCGCAGGCGATAAACAGCGTAGCTTTCATTATCGTTGCTGAAACTGGTGTTTCTGCCGCCTTTATGGGAATAGAGGTGGACCACCTGGAAATGCTGTTCATTTCCCCTGCGGAACGGAGCAAGGGATTCGGACGTCAGTTCATTGAATCGGAATATACGCGGCTTGGGAATAGCGGAAGTCATCGTCAACGAGCAGGATCCACAGGCTGTATTCGCGATGCAGCGGGTTCTGATTTTCGTCAGTCTTTTTCATCTTCGCATTCCCTATAGGTATCGTTCTTGAAATATCGTTCGCTGCGCCAGTCGTTGTTATAGCTGAAATTGGTCGGCGGACAGATGACATATCTCGCTGCGGCGATAAATGCAACAAGCTCGCACCGGGAAATGTACTGATATATCTTCTCGCTGCTGTCCCCGCCGTTTAGAGTGGCTTCCCAGATGAAACCTATCCCGCAGAAGTCCTTGATTATCTCGGCGGCGTTTTCGGCAGAAATGCCCAGTTCGTGCATAAGGGTGCTTTTTCTGAAGAACATCGTGCCGTCCCGCCCCGCCAGGAAGTACAGCGCCTTCAGCGCGTTCGGCTTTGAGAGCACGGTGAACAGCCGGACATACCGCCCGTCGTATTTCAGCACCTTATCATAACCGCACTTCGGCTCGGGAAACAGGAACGCGAACTGTAGATCGGCATTGTTGCGCATTTCAAGGAATCCTTCCGGAATAATGATGCGGCTGTGGCTGTCCCATTCGCAATCAAGTATCTCCTCCGGGATAGGTTCGTACTTTGCGGCGCTGCAAAATGCCAGCGGAAACGCCCGGAATATCCGGAAAAGCTCGTCGAAACGGTTTTCACTGGGGGTGTCTTTTATATGATTCATAATGCGGTCATAAATGGATATGCTCTCGTCTTTCAGTCCGTAAAGCTCATCAATGGAAACTTCCAGCTTCTCCGCGATTTTAGGCAGCAGCGCCGCGTCCGGGAAGCTGTTCATCTCCCATTTAGAAACCGCCTGTGGAGAAACTCCCACGGACTCGGCAAGCTGCTCCTGCGTTATTTTCTTATCCTTACGTATCCGGCGAAGATTTGCGTTGAATGTATTTTCCATATGATTACCCCCACAAATTTTTATACGTTTATTATATCATATCCGCAAGGATATGATATAATTTGCCGATATGCACGGAGTTCACCAAAGGTGAACGTATGTGCAAGGCACTTTGATTTATAATAAACGCTTTGCGTTTATTATAACACAAACATCTGTTGAATTCAAGCCAATCACAGTTTAAAAACACAACCGCAGGTTTAATCATACGCAAAAATCAACTGTAGATCATAATAAAAAATCCCCCGGTAAAAATTCAACTTTTCACCGGAGGTTTTTTCAGTTTACAGTAACAACAGGGAGCGGGAGCTTTCGTCGTTCAACTCTTTACATTATCACGGCATCTTAAAATAAACGTATTCACCCGTGCCGTCATCGGAGCTGTAGTATATCGGTACCCTGCACAGGTCGCCCTTGCTGACAGTGCCGATGCCGACAAACTCCTTGAAGAACTCGTCAAATGACATTGCGGAAATATCTAAGTCCTCGCCCAGAATTCCGGCATATTCAGCGTGGCCTTTTATCTCGTCATACACTTTCTTATACTCCTCGGTCAGATAATCGCTGTAATCTTTGAGGCGTATCTCCAGGGTGTCGCCGTATGCCAGCTCGGTTTCCGTGAAGTCATCGCACGTGTACGCGGCAGAGCTGTTGTTATCGTCCATTATCGTAACGGCGCCAATATCCCGGATCGTGACAGGCTTTTCGTTCCATATATTATTGGTCAGTGAAAGCACTATACTGCCGTACTCCATCTTCGCCGGAACTGTCTCCGCAAAGAAATACGCCTTCTCACCGGACACGTCAGCTACTTCCGCAGTGCCCGAAAAATCCCTGCCGTCAACGCTGACTGTCAGCGTGTATTCGCCCGCAGTGAATTTACCTCCGACGTCCGTCGCGGGTATCACGACGGTCCTGGAATCGCCGCTGTTTATCTTGTCAAGGCTTACGTCGCACAGCTTCTCCCCGCCGAGGTACAGCGCAGCCTTTGGAAAAGCAACTGACATTCCGGCGTTAGTCACCTCAAAGCTTATCGAATCAACGAAACTGGGGAATTTTTCGGAACTTATCTCAAGTTTCGCGGCAGTCTCCGTGCCATAGAAAAATCCGCCGTATACCGCCGAACCTCCGGCTTCGGTCTTAATGCGATAGACCGCCATTTCGTCCGAGTTTATCCCAGAAATATCAAAGGATATCTCCGAGGAAGAATTAGCGTTCACCGTCAATGAGGACGTTACGCCGCTCGCGACAGTTTCCCAGTTTTCGCCGTTCTGGCGCTGTATCTCATAAGCGCCGCCGACCGTCACCGGAGCAGACGTGTTGTTCCAGAAATAGCATATGATTCTGCTGTCGTCTGCGGTATAGCAGCGCAGATTTTCCGGCAGGTAGAATCTCTGGGAATACATGCGATAGCCGGTATCCGCGCCGTCAGTCACCTGCGGACGGGAGGTGTTGCCCTTATCGGAAAACACCGGATTTTCAGCGTAAGCTATACCGCCGTTTCCATCGTCATACGGAATAAGGAGAGCGCCGCTGTCCGCCACCTGAAGCCGTATGCTTTCATCAGTCTCGCCGTATATGTATATTTCTGATGAATCCTCAAACGGATATCCGCTGATATCCATACAGCGGATATCGTAAAGCGAGCCTTTGCCATCGGTCGATATGCGTATCGCATAGTCCGGGTTTCCGTCGTGGTTGTAGTCGTCATATACCATCGAAAAGCCGTTGCGGTACGTCATAGTAACCGCGCCAGCTCCGTCAACATAATCGACCGGGGAGCTGTACCCGTTCTTTTCGTTGGTATGATTGTGGAAATACTGGTGCATATCGGTAGTGACATAATCGCCATCGACATCGGGCATGCTGCTGTTTCCGATATCCATGTACACGATGTCCCCGTTTGAGAGCATCATCACATTATGCGAAACGACATAATCACATAGATAGCTTGCATACTCCTTGTCAAGCCACTCGCTGACGCCGCTGCGGTCGTTCATGAAGTCATAGAACGTCTTGTACTTCATGTCGCTGCTGCCTATTCCGAAAAGCCCGTCCTTGAGCCGGTCGGAGGTCAGCATCGCATATGCCTTGTCATAATCCGTCAGCGTGCACACGCCGTTTTCCCAGCGGAAGCGCGCCAGCACGCCAGGTCCGAAATAATAGTGGTAGAACTCGTCGTATGTACCGCTGGCATAGAACGCTGTGTTTTCATCTTTTGTCGGCGTATCAAATCCAACGTAGCACACGAACTCCCTGCCGCCGTTGACGTAGCCGTCGCCGTGAAACACCCTGTTATCCGCCAGCTTGTCAGTGAATTTATAGCTGTCGAGGTGGTACCTTCCGGTTTCCGTTTTTAGGGTATCCAGCCACTGCGCTACGACCGCACGGGCTGTCGTCAGATATTCCTCATGGGTTTTCGGCTCGCTGCATTCCACGGAAAGTCCGATAAGCCTGTCGGGGACGCTTTCTATGCTGACCGGAGCAGCTGTCCAGGCGTCGTTTTCGTCGCTGTCGAAGTAGCGCTGAAAAATCTCCGCAAACTCGTTCGTGTATGCATATTCGGACGTCCCGTCTACCATCAGATAGTTCTCCCTGCCGGACGAACGTGTGATGGTATGCCGCTCGCCATTTATCACAATATAAATACTTGATTGTTTTCCGCCCATATCCCTGGGATAGTACTTCTTTGAACCCTGTAACCTGGCAAATGCCGTTAGTACCTCCTCCCATTCATCGTCGGTGAGTACTTTTGACCAGCCGTTTGCCATGAAATCTTTGTTATCACTTCTGACCAGCCTGGCGATCTCGTCCTGCTGATCCTGGCTCAGCTCCGGAAGCTCCAGTGTTTGTCCTGCGTCCGCGGCATTCAGGCTGTTTACCCCGGACGAAGAACAGCCAGTCAGCAGACAAATAGCCGTAAGTAATGCGATTTTTCTTTTCATATAATTACCCTTTCCGATACGCCATGGACGTATTTACTCGAATTCGCTGAACACTTTTCCGGTCAGTCTGTCCGGCTTTCTGATGAGAGTGCTGTCGCCCTGCTTTTCCAGCTTTTTTATCGTAGTGGTGACTTTCTTTCCGTAGAAGCTGCCCTCAAATCCTTTCAGCTCGCCGTTTATGGAATACACGATATATCCGTTGTCCAGGTCGCCCATCTGCCATTCCTCCGCGACGTACTCCACGCCGCCTATGCTGACTGTGTACGCCTTGACAAAATGCAGCGGATACCACTCGCTGACGCTGAACAACGGACAGTACAGCGCGTCGCCGTCCGTGTTGACGTGGCAGTCGAATTTACGCAAATCATAGCGGGACTGCTGATATCCGCAGTCGTAGACATATCCGTCATAATAGATATATTCCCAGCCGTAATCTGGTTCGCTGTTGTCGTCGTGCTTCACAAGGTCCCAGCGATGATAGCCGTTCTTTCCGTCCGTTGAATATAACGAATATTCCAGGCGGGAAGCGCCCGTCTGATAAGTTTCCATGGTGTATGCACCGCCGTCCGCTGCGTATTTTCTCCATGCAGAGAGCACATTCGGGTCATCAATCTGCTGGCCTACCACGCGTTTTCCCGTCAGATCGAGCAGTCCGAGCTTTTCAGTGTCCTGCGCAGCGAATTCATCGGCTGTAGGTATCGCTGGCGGGTCGTAAGGTTCATATGGTTCGTCAATGTTCCAGTCGTATACGGGATTTTCAGCGCGTTCAAGGACTATCGGGAGGTATTTGTTATTCTGTGTGAACGAATGATGCCACAGGTACAGCGTGACCTTTCCGTTTTCAACGCTTATACTGCCGTGCTTTGCGCCGTGATATTCCACGTCGTAGCCATCTGCTGTCTTAACGATATCGTAAACATCTGTTGAGCCGTAATTATATATCAGCATTCTGCTGCCGCTTATACTGAACTTTATGCCCGAATAATCCGTCCAGCCGTCCGATATATCCTTTTCGTACTCGGCAAAGTCCCTGCCGCCGACCGTCGCAGGCTTCCAGTCCCCGAAGATTGACGGATCAACATATATCCCAAGCGGCTCTTCGGTCGCAAGGCAGTATGTGCCTACCGGGCACAGCCTACCGTTTTCACCTTTAAGGCAGCCGATTTCGCCGCTCCAGTTCAGAAACGTCTTGCGATAGTAGCTTTCCTCGCAGGGTGCTTTCCAGGTTTCATCAACATCTGCACTATAGGTCGCGAAGTACTTTTCGTCCGCCGACCAGTCTGCCGATACTCCGACGAAATTCTCCATATAGAACATCAGCTGGATCGTACAGTTTTTTGCTTCGGAAAGCGTCTTGCTTTTGTTAAAGGAGCTGATCACGCGATCGGTATATTCGTTAGTCAGAATCGGATCGTTGTATCTGGCGTTTACGCTCCACTTTCCGTTTTTGTCAGAACTGAACACCGCATGAGCCGTGCCATAGCTATTGATGTAACTTTCGTCGTAGAACCCGGTTCTTCCGTTGAGCGCGTCGAGCGCCGACTGCGCTCCTGCCTTTGCTATTCCGTTCAGCTCAGAAATACAGCCGGTCATGTCGGAATATTCATATGCGGCAAGCGACGTTCCGCTTTTCAGCTCCGGGTATGTACGTATTACTGACAGGTCACCGTCAAAAACTTCGTCCGCAAAATTGAATGCGTCCGGCATGACCTCCGGGACATTCTGTGCGTTCCCTGTATGTACCATAGATACACCGACGCCATAGGTAAACCGGCTGTCAAGGCAAATCTCCAGATAGCAGGAAGAAAGACCGCATTTATCAACAAATCCGTTGACAATACTCTGTGGACAGCCGCCGTCGGAAATCACACTGCAATCGTCCTCGCCGAACAGCAGCTTTATTTTAATGTTCTCCGCTCCATTATCAAGCACCCCGGCGAATTCCTCAGCGGCAAGGCTGCGGACAGATTCAGCTGTCGCCGGCGAGCTGTCGGCGCTTTTGTCGGGAAACCAGAATTTAAACTGGTCGCCCGAAGCGGCGGACGGCTGTGAGATCTCTGAGCCGTCCTGCCTTTCGGCGGGATTCTTATAGGAGCACGAAGTCATAAGTGTTATTGCTGATAGCAACAGCGGCATTATTTTATCCATAGCAGCCTCCTTGTAGTTTTTCTTATTTTACCATAGATTTTTGCAAAATGCAACAGTCGTTTTCAATCTGTAACCAATTTGTAACAATATTTTTGTATAAGAATAAACATCTGGCAACTGATTCGGTAAAGAAAAATGCGGTGTCAACACTGACACCGCAAACGCTATAAAGAAGAAATCAGAGGACGAAACAGGCGGTATAAATTATGCGGATACCGGTTCTGTTTACGATTGTATTCTATCATATATGGACTGGAAATGAAATGTAGTATTTATAGATTAATCAGTAAGTTTTATATCTTGCTGTCAGGCGTTAACACCGCGCCCGCGGAATTCCAGGACTACCGTACAGCCTACGCCCTCTTTTCCGAAAATATATGCTTCGCCGGCGGAGCGGCGGCATATCCGCTGTACTACTGCGAGTCCGATGCCGCTGCCGTCATAATCGCCGGAATTATGCGCCCTGTTATACAACGCAAAGAGATCGTTCTTGTCACTCGGAGTGAATCCAACTCCCTTGTCGGTGAAATAATAAGACTTCCTGTCCCCGGAGGTCATGCAGCCAACGGTGATCTCCGCCCTGCCGTGCTTCTCTGAAAATTTCACGGAATTCGATATTATATTCGTCACTGCCACGCGCATCAGAAATGCGTCCGCGGCTATGTGCGGCAGAGAATAGCAGACCAGCTCGCAGGGTACCGAACGGCTCATGGATACTTCTTTAACGACGTCCCGTACAAGCTGTTCCATGTCGATATCCTCTATGTTGAGGACCATGTACCCCGCCTTGGAATACACCATCATCTTCTGTATCATTTCAAGAGCTTCGGAGCATATTTTGCGCACGGAATGCAGGTCTTTGATGGACTGTTCCGGCAGGACGTCCGCGTTGTCCTCCTCTATGACGGACATATAGGCGTCAATCTCGCGCACCGGCGTCTTGAATTCATGCGTGACAGTGTAGCTGTAGGACTCCAGGTCACGATACGCGTCCTGCAATTCGCAGGTTCGTTCGTCAACCATCTTTTCAAGTCCCTCGTTAAGGCGAAGTATCTCCTGCTCTGCATTCACCTGCTTCGTCATGTCCTTTGCAAATACCGAGATATTGACTACATTGCGGCTGACCCTTATTGGATAGAAGCTAAGGTCAAGGCTCAGATGCTCCTTTTCGGTTTTTAAATCAGCAAAGAAGTTTCCCTGCTGTAAGACTGTGTAATAGCTGCGCTCGATGAATTCCGCCTCCTGCTGCGTAAAAAGCTCCGCAAGCGTGCTGCCGCGACGCGCTTCCATGCCGCGGGTGCGGCGAATATATTCGCTGAACGCCCTGTTGAAGTATATCAGCGTGAAATCGCTTCCGTCCACCACCCAGATAAGGTCCTTGTTGCTCTCGAATATGGCGTTCGTCATCGCGGACAATTCACGGCGCTTCGCTTCGGTCTGCTTGTAGTCAGTGATGTTGCGTATCGTAATTACTCCGACGTCGCCGCCAAGCTCGGTGCGGTGCATGGTCTTTCCACTGACGAGCAATGTGGGGTGTGCTTCGTTTCTGCCGGCAAGTTCAATGTTCGTCAGTCTGCCGGATTCAAACAGCCTGGCTATGTATATTTCCGCCGCCCGGCTGTCCTTGAAAAATCCGCTGAACGGCTTTCCGGTAACGTAGGCTTCCGTGCGCCCAAGGGTGTCGCTGACCGACGGAGTTGCACAGAGTATATTTCCATCGCGGTCTATTTCAAGATAGGTATCTATCATGTTTGAATAGATGGTGCGGTAGCGCTCCTCGCTGATACGAAGTTCAGTACTGGAACGATTGGATTTCATCGTATCGTACAGCACGAAATCACATATCAGCAATGCCGCAGTCACAACCATCAGCATCTTTATGGGACTGCCGTTTGAGTGGAAGAGTATCGAAGTGTGTATCCCACGGCCGGTGAAATAGGAGTTATCCACAAGCAGGTCAATGAAAACATAGGTGAGCGCCACGCCGAAAACAACGCACATGACCTGCGCGTTCTTTTCAGAATACGGCAGTACTTCCGCGCCGAATATCCTGCGTATCACCGGAATGTCGAACATGACCTTCACGGTGCACAGCAGTACGAACATCGAAAGGATGAAGCCGAGCGAATAGGTGCTCAGTATCATCGGCGAAATATAGCGTTTGTACTCCTCGGAGTTATGTATCAGTATATCCGGAAGCATGAGGTTTATCATCAGATAACACAGCACTGCATAGATGAGCACGCCCGCATAGAAGTTTATACGCTTTATTCTCTTTTTTTCAGAGAACAGCATTCCGGTCATCATCACCGCGATAACGCAGAATACCGAAATCAGTATATTTCCCATACCGTATTCCGGCGACTGAATGAACGGAATGGCACACACCCCGCCGAGGGTGCAGGCGGCGGCAGCATATTCAGTACCCCACGCCCAGGCTATCGTCAGCGGGAAAATAAGGCTCCAGTAAATCGAAACGTTGTATATGCTGTCAATGACAAGCGGAAACTGTGCAAGAAACAGCGAGAGCCAGCCGGTCACGATAGCGGTGGCAAATCTGACGATGGTAGTCCTTGTGCTGAGTTTCATCATTCATCACCGTCCTCTGGACGCGTCAGCGCACGGTACGCCGACGGAGTATATCCGGTGTACTGCTTGAATACCTTGCTGAAATATTCCGTGTCTGAGTATTTCAGATCCGCGGCTATCTCATATATCTTGTCGTTTGTACAGGCTATGCGGTGCTTTGCGCACTCCATGCGTATGCTGTTCACATAGTCCATGAAGGATATTCCCGTTTCCTGGCTGAAAAGGTGGCTGAGATACGCCTTGTTGACAAAATGAAGATCCGCCATGCTTTGAAGCGATATATCCCGTCCCAGACTCCTCAGGATGCTGTCACTGACCGACTGTATCAGCTCGTTTCTGACGTTGAGCCGGAAGCTGTTCACTTTCTTCATTACCTCGGCGATCTTTTCATCAAACCGGGAGCAGATCTCATTGTGCTGACACGGAGGCAGTGAAAACAGCGACTCCGTATCAATAAGCTCCCGAAGATAATCCCGCTTGGCAAGTATCAGCTCGCCTACGTCGTGAAGCAGTCCGGTGAGCGCTTCCACTGCTACTGCATCTCCGGTGCTGCCGGCGACCAGTCCCTCTGCTATTTCACCGCACAATTTTCTGGCGTATTCGTCGTTATCCATCATAAACTGCGCTATGCGCTCCTTTTGTGCGTCCGTGATATCCAGCCAGGAATCACGGCTTGTGGAAAGCAGCGACTCAGCCCTGTCCAGCAGCACCCTGACAGCCTCGTTAGATACCGGCTTGACCAGGTAATCGAAAGCTCCCATCTGCAGCCCCTGGCGCGCATATGAAAACTCTGCGTATTCGCTCAGGAATACCACGCAGCCGCAGAGATTCTCCTCTTTTATATGCTGGAGCAATTCTATTCCGTCCATGATTGGCATTCTGATATCGGTTATCACCATGTCGATTTTGTTTTCGCGGAGAAGCGCAAGCGCTTCCTCTCCGTTCTGCGCTTCGTACTTTATGCTGAAAGCAGTACTGTCGCAAAATGCCTGGAACCTTTTCAACTGCCGACGGAATATCTCCCTGTCGTCAACGATCATTATACTGTACATACGCACTGCCTCCATATTATTATATCACCACAACACAAAAAGCCGCTGTGAACCGAATAGTCCACGGCAGCTTTATTTTCGTGATTATGAAAATCAGTATACCGCGAGGTATCTGTTTATCTCCCACTGGCTTACCTGCCGGCGGTACTCGGCGCATTCCTGCTCCTTGAGATAAATGAACTTCTCGCAGATATGGCTTCCAAGCACTTCTTTGATAAGCTCGTCCTTTTTCAGCTCCTCAAGGGCTTCCTCAAGGCTGAGCGGGAGCGACTCTATGCCACGCTCTGCACGCTGCTCCGGCGTGAGGTCGTATATATTGTCGCTGACCTCTTCCGGTGGAGTGAGTCCGCTCCTTATTCCGTCAAGACCCGCCTCCAGGCAGCAGGCAAGCGCAAGGTACGGATTTGCTGCGGGATCCGGCGAACGGAATTCCACTCTTGTTCCGGTGCCGCGTGCCGCAGGTATCCTTATCAGCGGGCTTCTGTTCTTGCAGCTCCAGGCGATGTCCGTCGGGGCCTCATATCCCGGAATAAGGCGCTTGTAGGAATTTACAAGCGGGTCGCACACCGCAGTCAGCGCCTTTGCGTGCTTCATCAGACCCGCAATAAAGCAGTAGGCTTCCTTGCTGAGACCGTTCTTCTTCGGGTCGGCAGGGTCGTAAAAGATGTTCCTGCCATCCCGGAACAGCGACATGTTAAGGTGCATTCCGGAGCCGCTGACGCCCTCGATGGGCTTCGGCAGGAATGAAGCGAACAGGTCGTTCTTCTTTGCAATGGATTTTACCGCGAACTTGAAAGCCATGATGTCGTCTGCGGCTTTCAGCGCCTCGCTGTATTTGAAGTCGATCTCGTGCTGGCCAGCTGCAACTTCGTGGTGGGACGCTTCTATCTCAAAGCCCATCTCCTCCAGCGCCAGGACTATCTGACGCCGTACCTCGCCGCCAAGATCCAGCGGTTCCAGGTCGAAGTAACCGGACTTGTCATGGGTGACAGTCGTGGGTCTGCCGAACTCGTCGTTATGGAAGATGAAAAACTCGCACTCTGCTCCCACATTGAAAGTATACCCCATTTCCGCCGCTTTGTCAACACTTGCCTGAAGTCTGTAACGCGGATCGCCTGCGAACGGATTTCCGTCCGGATCGTGGATACTGCATATCATTCGTGCTACCGCGCTCTGCTTCGGGCGCCATGGAACCAGCGTGAACGTATCCGGATCGGGACGCAGGTACATGTCCGATTCCTCCACCCTTGAAAATCCCTCGATGGAGGAACCGTCAAAGGTGATCTTGTTGTTCAGCGCGTTTTCCAGCTGAGATTTCGGCACCGCCACATTTTTCATGTGACCGAGCATATCCGTGAACT
>CAKSHT010000051.1 GCA_934457235.1 uncultured Oscillospiraceae bacterium | reverse complement strand
GAGCTGGGCGACATGATACGGCACGCCGCTTTCTGTACGTCCGCATATCGAAAGCTGATAGAACGCGCTGGATTCCTTGCCCTGCACTACCTTTTCGTAGGAGCCGAGTGATGATTCCGGTCCGCTTCCGGCTAAATCCATTACCTTGCCGGAGGAAAGCGTTATTCTCTGCGGGTCGTTGTAATATGAGCTTCCTGCCTTGACGATCAGTGTTTTGCTGCCGTTCGTGAAGTACAGCGATATCCTGCGCGGAACGCCGTCAGCTGAGAAGTCCATCTTCATGGAGTTACTTACGTCCAGATTCCAGCCATTTTTTGTGAGCAGGCTGATATTGCCGTGTACATCTGAATTTCCTGCAAGTCTTGCGTAATCAGTCAGAAGCTCGGATTCGCTGGTGTAGTACGCCGCGTCGTTGTCAGCGTCGGAGGGCTTGGACATACGCATCGGATTGTAGTATACGAACCCTGCTTTGTATGTCTTATCCGGGAAGTCCCTGAACGTGTAGGTCGGTTCTGCGTATTCCGCTGCCTGGAGTGCGGTAGGATCCGCGGTGTCCTCGCAGAGCGCCGCCAGCAGCCCGGCAAATCTGCGCAGACCAGTGTTTACTGTGGTTACTACAACGTAGCTTTCGCCGGATCTGAATCCGCCCATGTAAACGTCATTGCCGTTGATCAGACCGTGACCGGCATAAACCCGTGTGCCTGCCTTGCTGAAATTCTCGGAGCTTTCAGCGGGTGTTCTGCCGAAGATGTAGTTGTAGTTGTCAAGCATGCGCATATCGTCGGTCACTGTGATGGAAGCGCTTGCAAGTCCGTACCGGTCGCTGAGGGAATACTTCACGCCGGTGCGCTTCTTGTTCGCGAAATATGCTATCCGGTCGTTGGTGTAGTACGGCGTGTTGAGTTCATCGTAATCGTAGAAATACCCGTCTGAAAGATATTCCTGTGCTTCCTGGTATTGCTGCGGGTCGTCGCCGGGGAGCATTTCTGTACCAACGCCGTGGTCGCTGTCAAACATGCCGCTGCTTATGCCGTCATACGCAGCCGAATAGCTCATATAAACCACATCGCCGAGAAGCTTCTGCGGGTCAGAAAGTATACCTATTCCGGAAAGCTTGCTTATCTCATCATAGGAAAGCTCACTCTGACTGATTTCGGAAGAATCAGTCCTCATCTCCACATTGTAGTGTGAGTTATCGAGCCTGGACGCCGTCCACGTCAGCCCGTTAAGGTTCAGCGTGCCCCATTCGGTCTGCACGGTGGTGCACTCCGGCATGAGGTTGTTGTCCTTTTCATAGGTGGTGATAATGGGTGCATATGCGCCGTTGTAGGAGCCGTCCGGGGTGTAGTTGCCCATGTGGTCTCCCGGCTCTGCCGGAGAAATCGACGCCAGGCACTTTTCAAACTCATCGCGGGAAAGTCCCTCGCTGTAAAGGCGGTAATAGACCTTCTCGCCGTCCGTTTCAAGCTCAAACTGTGCCAGGTAGCCGTCGCCGCCAGCGCATACGCCCAACTGGAATGTCTGCGGTTCGATGAAGTCGTATCCGCCGTTCACGGTAGCCCGGCTGGTGTATGCACCGGTGTATTCCAGGTAAG
Organism: uncultured Oscillospiraceae bacterium; assembly: GCA_934457235.1. Classification (GTDB taxonomy): domain Bacteria; phylum Bacillota; class Clostridia; order Oscillospirales; family Ruminococcaceae; genus CAG-115. The sequence goes on along the minus strand of CAKSHT010000051.1, from coordinate 12,703 downwards.
TTCCGTCGTCGCGGATTATCGGCAGGAACTCGTCAGATCTGGTAGAAACGCTGATCGTGACTTTTCTGTAGCTTCCGGTCAGTGTGAGCGCAAGCCCCGTGGAGCTGTACTGCGCGCTCTCAAGGGACAGGATATTACCTAGCGGACGTTCGTCCAGTGCGTATTCCGTGGGAATATTGCTTTCGGTGAGCCTCTTGTATTCCGACTGGTAATATTCGTCGGTGCCGGGAATTACGGCATTCGGCGCGTATTTGTGAAGCAGCTCGTTTGCTGTCTTGGCGTCGCAGCTGATGGAGGGGCTGTTGTATGCCAGGTCAGAAGTTCCTGCGTTTTGATAGTACAGCTCTCCGTTTGCGAGGACGGTTTTTGTTCCAACGTCGGAGCTGATGATCCTCTTGGCGCTGCCATTGGAGTACAGCTCAGCCAGGGTCTTTACGAACGTTTCTTCGCTGACGCCGGACATATCCAGAACAGCATATCCCGACGGAGAGTACTTGTCAAGACTGCCGGAGCTGCTCAGCGCCCAGCCTGCAACGTAATGCAGATCGCCCCAGGCGTCGTATCCCTTTCCGACATACAGTTTATCAAAGTTGTCAGCACCCTGCACGAAGTTATTGCTTGCGTCGGACGGATATCTTGCGAACACAAGGTTCATCTCGTCGAACAGCGTCCAGTTGTCGAATATCCCGATGTGCGCGGACTGTCCGTCGTTCGTGCTGAACCTTACCTCATAGCAGGCGCCGGCGCGGTCGTAATTATCAAAGTAACTGATCTTGTCCGTCTTGTAGTGGCTGCCGTAGGTCTTTTCGCCTTCGTCCGTGTTGTAGGTGCCTTTTACGACGTACTGCTGAGCCTCTGCGAATTCTTCCGGCGTATCCTGGGGATTCGATTTCAGATTTGCACCGAAACGCATATCGGCTAAAGGCTCTTCGCCGTGCGTCAGACCATCGTAGAACGCCGAGTAACTAACGGTCGTCTTTCCGGAGGTGCCGAAGATGGTTTCCGGGGACATGCTGTTTAGAATGTCCATTCTGCCGAATTCCGCAGCGTCGGAAACCGTGTAACGAAGCTCCTCGGGAATGGAGGTATCGTCGCTGCTGCTCATGATGTTCCATTCTGCGGAGGGTATGTGCCCGAAGTAGGAGGTAACGGGATTGTAGGTCAGTTCGCCATAATCCGTGCTCTTTGTTATCGTATCCGGGACAACTGCGTTGGTCTGTGGGGACTTTAAGTCCCTGAGATCCAACTCGTTACCGCTGGTGTTCACCCAGCCCTTGTGGTCATAGCTGAGGTACGCTTTGGAAGCGTCGTCTATACAGCTGATGAACTCGTCGCGGGTGATGTTTCTGGCGTCTATGCGGCAGTGGTATACTTCATTATTACCGGAAATATAGGGTATTATATAATCGTATTCCGCCGCGAAATACTCATCGTCGCAGTAATTGTAGCTTCCCGCCGCCATCGTGAAGCATTCCGGAGATACGAAGTTTATCCAGCTCATCGCGAATTTGCTGCGGCGTCCGGCTTCCGGAATGATGTAGCTTCCGTCCGGCAGGGATATCGGCATGAACTCATTGAGCCTGCTGGATATGCTGAAATTTACCTGCTTTGTGCCGTCGCTGTTTTTCAGTATGATCACGGCGCCGGTGTCGCTGGAGTACGCTTCGGCAACGGACATTCCGTCAAGGTACTCTGTATAGCCGTTTTCTCTGAGGCTGTTCAGATAGTCAGATGTGTAATCCTTCAGTGCCTGCTCGGCGGAAATGCTGTTTTGCGGCTGGTCGTGCGCGGCGTCGGTCAGCGTGAACTTCTGGAAATGCAGGATGCCGACTGCGGTGCGCTTCATATAGTAATCGTCCTCGATGGACGCTTCGCTTGTGTCCTCGGTGCTCTCCTCGGTAGTTGTCACTTGGGTGCTGGGCTGCGTCAGATTATCGCGGTTGAACCATACGCCTGCGCCTACCGCCAGGACTATCGCCGCCGCCGAGCTTACTATCGCCACGCAGCGACCGGTATTGCGCTTTTTCGGTTCCAGCTTTATTTCGGTAGCCGGGTAGAAGTCCCCGGAGCTTTCCTGCCGGGCGGATCCCTTTTCCGGCATCTGGGCAAGCAGCTTTTTCTTCATCTCGGATTTTACGTCCTCAGGGAGGACGATCTTGTCATACGCTGATCTGAAATCATTTCTGTTCATATTGCGTCCCCCTCCAGATCGATTTTCAGCATGGAGCGTCCACGCTCCAGCCGTTTGTAAACTGTGTTTTCGCTTATGCCGAGCGCTGATGCGATATCCGCCGCCGGCATATCCTCATAATAGAACATGTATACTGTGGTGCGCAGCTTCTCCGGCAGGCGCATTACAAGGTCAAGAATTTCATGCTCGCTGTCGTTCGCCGGGGAACTGAGTGTGTTCTCAAGCAGCTCGTCAAGCGGAACGTTTCGCTTTTTCCTTCCGGATTTCATGACGTTCAGCGATTTGTTCTCTGCAGTGCGTATCAGCCATGCCTTGGCATGGGTTCGGTCGTTGAAGCAGTCCTGGCGTATCAGCGCAGTGAACGTATCCATGACGATGTCCTGTGCTTCCTCACGGTTTTTTACTATATTCAGGGCAATTCTGTAAACCATGTCGGCATGTTCGTCAAACAGTGCGCTCACCATGTCCTGAGTTATAAGTATCATATAAGTCCCACCTTCCTGCGGAAATTTCCGCCCTTCACTTAGTAAAACTATCAGGAACGTGATTTTCTGACAGCAGAATAAAATTTTTTTTATGCAACGAGCCTGTACATATAGTTGTTTTTCTTAACAGTTAAAAAATTGATATGCCAAATTATGAAATTTGTACAATTAATGTATCTCGGAAGCGTAATGTGTGAAAACTACTTGAAAATAGCCGGGAATCATGCTATAATTAGTATATCTAGGGAATGTAACTAGGGTAATTATCCATAAATTTCTAGGAGGTTTTATCATGGTTTTAAAAAAATCGCAGAGAGTTCTCAGCTTCGCGCTGTCGCTCATAGTGCTGCTGGCACTGTCATCGGTGTTCTGCTTTGAAAGAGCAGGCGCTGTTTCCGACGGCGAGTGGACATATGAGCTTGAATCCGGCGGAGCAAACATCACAAGCTACATAGGCACCGGTAAGGACGTTGTTGTTCCTGCCAAGCTCGGAAATCAGAAGGTATACAAGGTAACTGCCATCTCCACAAACAACTTCAAGAGCAGCATCACCTCCATCACTTTCTCAAATGGAATAAGCGTTCTTGGCGATTCCATATGCAAGGGATACAGTTCCCTTGAGAGAGTGACCCTTCCCGACACCCTTACTTCCATCGGTTCTGACGCATTCTTCGGCTGCACTTCCCTGAAAGCTGTTACTATCCCGAATTCCGTGACCTCTATCGGTGCAAATGCCTTTGCTGGCTGCACATCGCTCATCAGCGCTACAATGAACTGCAAGGCAACTGTTGTCCCCAGTAAGCTTTTTGCCGGTGACAAGAGTCTTAACACCGTGACGATCCCGACATATACAACAGAGATCGGCGACAATGCGTTCGAGGGCTGCGCTGCTGTTGTGAACATTACGCTTCCTGCTTCTGTAAAGACCATTGGTGCGAATGCATTTTCCGGCTGCTCAAGCCTTACAAATGTTTATCTCCCCGCTGAACTCAGGAGCATCGGACAGCTTGCGTTCAACAACTGCTCTTCACTGACTACGCTGTTTATCCCCAACAAGACTAAGACCATAAATGACGAGGCGTTTGCAGGCTGCACTTCACTGCGCTCCATTTATTTCTGCCCGTCAGTAAATGTTATCAAAAACAACATATTCAATAACTGCGGTTCCCTGGAGTCCATCGTATTTGGCGGTGAAAACTTCAACTTTGGCAACTTCTCTGCTGCTTCCCTGAGCGCTACAGTTTACTACCCTGCAAAGTACGTTTCTTCCTGGAGCGATTATTACGGACCCAAGGCCAAGTCCTATCAGTCACCTTCTTCCGTAAGTCTTACCGGTGATACCACTGTAAAGGCAGGAACTACTGTACATCTTAATGTTTCCATCAATGGCGACATCAAGGACGCTTATTCAATTTCAAGCTCCAACCCCAATATTGCTACAGTTTCCGCTGATGGTACGCTGTTCGCACGCGCAACCGGTATGACTACCGTAACTGTAACAGCAGTTTCTGGTGTATCCAAGTCGATTGAGGTTTCTGTACAGCCGGCGGCTCCTACAGCTGTAAAGGCTGTCGCAAAGACCACAACCTCTGCTGATATCACATGGCAGGGAACTAATAACGTTACAGGCTACAATATCTTCCGCTCCACTTCCAAGAGTGGTTCATTCAAGAAGGTCGGCAGCTCCACCACAACCACCTACACTGACAAGGGACTGACCAAGGGCAAGACCTACTATTACAAGGTCGTATCCTATGTAAGCTCTGACGGAAAGCAGATATCTTCCGCTTACAGCAGCGCCGTATCCGTAAAGGCATGCGCTCCCGCTCCGGCCTCCATCACCGCTAAGAAGGCAAAGTCCGGTGTTGCGAAGATCACATGGGGCAAGTCCGTTGGCGCTTCCGGTTATGAGGTTTACATGGCTGCCTCCGCAAACGGCAAGTTCACAAAGATCTCTACCGTTTCCAAGCCCACTACGCTTTCCTGCACAAAGTCCGGTCTGAAGTCCGGCAAGACCTACTACTTCAAGGTCCGCACATACACAACGGTCAACGGAAGCAAAATATACAGTGGATATACAAAGACAGTCAAGGTCAAGGTCTGATCACTGATTTTGCCAGATCTCCCTGCGGAAAACGCAGGGAGATTTTTCGCGCCCGTAATTCGCACGGTTTGCACGGAGAATATAAAATAAAACCGGACGGATACAGATCCGTCCGGTCAATTTTATCAGTCAAACCGCCTTGCCGTAGATATACCTAATAAAACCCGCTATCCAGCAGGGTGGGTAAAATCGCCTGAGGGTTTCACGCTCCCTATCTTCCGCAGTACGGGAGGTCTGCAATCCGCCGCCAGAGTCGAGATCCCTTTTACAACATGTTCGGATTATAAACAGTATACCCACACGAACAAGGCAGTAAGCTAACAACAATATTATTTACAGGAATGCGCTCGGCTATTACTGTAAGATTTCGCCATCGTCAGTCATGTCCTCAAGAGAGAACAGAGCCTTGAGGAACAGTTCGCCGATCTTCTGGTTTTCCTCTTCATCGTCAATGGAGGAAAGCAGCAGCTCGTCATCATTCTCCTCGCCCCTTAGCACCACGAACTCCTCGGGATCCTCGTCCTCATCTTCTGACTTGGGCAGCAGGGCATAATAAACAGTGCCTTTGTATTCCATGCTGGAAATGCACTCAAATTCGGTCGTTACACCGTCTTCGTCGTCCAGCGGGATATATGTTTCTTCAAAGAAATGGAACACTGCGGTGTCGCCGGATTCATCGGTCAGAGTAACAGTGCCGTCATTCTCGTCGAACGTTACATTATCATTTTCAGCCATACAAATTCCTTTCTGTTCAGCCGGAACTTATCTCCGGTCGTTCACTGAATATATTTTACACCAAAACAGCCCTGTTGTCAAGAGTATTTTTCGGTCAATTTGTACATTTTTGTGTTAGCTTATGCTAAATGCTGTTTTGTGTGGCTTCAGCACATAGCTCAGCGATACTTTCCGGCGTCGAAAAGCGTTCCCTTGGGATACGCGTTGGCTGGATGGGGCAGCCCATATCCTCCAGGGCGTTCAGCAGTTCAATGAACGCCAGTGAATCCAGCAGACCGCTATCCAGCAGCTCCGTATCCGGCAGGATGGGTGAGTCATGGTCGGTGAACTGTTCCAGCAGGGAAGTGATGGTTTCAGTCGTTATCTGCATTGTGACACTCCTTTTTCCCGTTCAGCGTGAGCGGCAGCGACTCCATGAGCGTAATTTTTCCGGGTATCATATAGTGTGGGACAAGCTCTGAGAGCCTGCGGCGTATTTCGTCAGCGGATATCTCGTCCGTCACGACCTGCGCAGATAACCGTCCGTGTGACGCGCTAACAGCAGCCCGCGTAACTCCGGGGATACGCAGCAGGTTGTTTTCGATATCCGCCGGTTCAACGCGGTATCCCTTTATTTTAAGCTGTTGATCCAGCCGCCCGCAGAACCACAGCATTCCGTCGCGTATCTCGCCGCCGTCGCCAGTGTAAAAGCAGCGTTTGCCGTTATATTCCCCGAATCCGCCGGGCATGTTTGTGCAGCGTGCTACGCTGTCGCCGGTTATGACGATCTCTCCGTTTACAATATGTATCGTTCCGGCGGTGCGTTTGATATCTCCGATGGGAAGTTCGGGAGCTTCTGTCATTTCCACGGAAATTTCGGCGGCTGAAACGGAGCAGCAGGCTTCTGTCGGACCGTAGGCGTTGATTATCCGTATTTTCGGGAATCTGCGGAAAAGCTTGGTGGCGGTCATCGGCTTAAGAATTTCCCCGCAGAAGAATATCACGCGCAGCCGCGGCATCAGCTCCCGGCAGAATGCGCTGTCGCACAGACACAGCTCCGCAAAGGACGGCGTGAACACCGCAAGCTCCGCGTCGCTCTGCTTCATTATCCGGAACATCTCCGGAAGATCGCTTATTACGGAGCGTTCCAGAACGGTCAGCCGTGCTTCTGTCAGCAGCGAGTACCACATATCCGCCACCGACAGGTCAAACGAGAAGTTCGCCTGGTTGAGCACGGAGCGCGGATTTGTTTCGGCTATTGCAGGAATTCCTCTGAACCAGGTCATAAAACTGCGCAGGTTCCTCCAGGTGACTTCAATGCACTTAGGGTCTCCGGTGGTGCCGGAGGTGTATATCCGGTAGACCGGAGCGTCCGGGTATTCCGGCGGTATGGTCGGCGCGCCGCGCTGCTCGGATATTACTCGGAGATCAGTCCAGCCGGATCCTCCGGTGAACGCCGAACCGTCGTAGAATATCTCGTCGGCATCGTTCAGTATTCTGTTCCGGCGTTGTTCCGGCAGAGCCTCGTCCACCGGGATAAAACAGACGCCGGCGAGTTGGCATGCCTGCACTGCGGCATAAACCAGCGGGGATTTTCCGCATACGACCGCCGCATATCTTATTCCCCGGCGCTGGAAATACGCCGCGATACGCCCGGAAAATACAGTCAGCTGCTCCGGGCTGAGACAACCGCTGCTGCTTGTGAAGATGTTCATGTAAGTTTCCTCAGACCCGGTGTGATTATCTGATCTCTTGGGATAAGCGAATAGTCATACATTACCTTTGAGTGATTGTCAAGGATAAGCTCCCGGCGGATTATCCGGCGCTCCTTGTCGAGCGTCAGACGAAACACCTTGCTTACGCGGTAGAATACGCCGTCCTCCTCGGTGAAGCCCTGGTTCTCCTCGGTTATGCGGTATGTACAGGGGAACGCCTTCTCAGCCCTCAGTTCGCCGCACAGCTGGGCTTCGTCCACCCAGACGAGGAGCTGTACCGGACGGTCGGTGGTGTTCTTGAACCGATAGTCCACATTCTTGTAGAATACGCTTGTTCCGGTGCCAAACGGAACGCGCCTGCCGGAGTCCGGGAAAAGCGCGTCGGAATGGTGCACAAGCTCCGTCACCGTCAGCGGGCTGTTCAGCACGAGCCAGTGAATCAGGTTCGCGAGCTGGCACAGTCCGCCGCCTATGCCCTTTTCAAGCTTCCCGGCGTTTATGACAAGTCCCTCGCGGTAGCCCTGTTTTTCGCCGGGTTCTCCGATCAGCCGCCAGAACGAGAACGTTTCGCCGGGATTTATCATAATACCGTTTACTTTAGCGCAGGCGATACGCAGATTAGTTGCCTTGTTGCGCTGTAATTCCATGTCAACGCCTTCAAGGCGGCGCAGTATGGAGGAGGTGTGGCTCTTGACCACAACGGGCATCGGGAGCGTATTGATCGTCCGTGCGAATTTTTCGCCGCTGAATGTGTCATGGATATCCCGCAGGATATATTCCTTATGCAGGGATATCTGATAACACGTCGGCGAAAGTTCGCAGAACAGTCTCCGTTTTTTCATAATTTACCTGTCCTTTCCATAATGCTGTTTGCTATTATATATCTATCAGTATTTTTAAGGCGACACCGCACAAAGACCATATTTTGTATTTTGTACGCATCTTGCTTGCATATTTTCCGTCATTTTGCACAATTCGTCCTTGCAAGGCGTCAGCCTTGCTGCGTCCTCATTGTACAATCTGACGAAAAATCTGACTGCGCAATATGCGCACAATCTTTGTGCGGTGTTGCCTTAAATTTGGTTTCATTAATATAACCATCGGGAAGCTTGTTTCGTTACATGTTTCGCAATTTTTTTTGAAATACCTCTTGAAATCGTTTTCATGATGTGATATAATCACCTTGCGGATAACCGCGGAATAATATTTCAGGAGGAGCAACACCGAAAATGAACACAACAGAAAAGCGCCCCGACTGGCTTGATAAAGCCGTTTTTTATGAGATATACCCCCAGAGCTTCAACGATACGAACGCTGATGGTATCGGAGATCTCAACGGTATCATCGAAAAGCTTGACTACATAAAGGAGCTTGGCTGCACCGCCATCTGGATAAACCCGTGCTTCAAATCTCCGTTCGGCGACGCCGGATACGATGTTGAGGACTATTTCACCATCGCTCCGCGCTACGGCACGAACGAGGATATGATAAGGCTCTTCGACGAGGCTCACCGCCGTGACATGCATGTGATCCTTGATCTGGTGCCGGGACATACTGCCGTAACTCACGAGTGGTTCAGGGAGTCTATGAAAGCTGAGCGCAACGAGTACACCGACCGCTACGTCTGGACGAACAGTATCTGGGAGGAGCCGCAGGGAATGGGATGCATACGCGGTATATCCGACCGTGACGGCTCCTGCGCGGTGAATTTCTTTTCGCATCAGCCGGCGCTGAATTACGGTTTCTACAAGCCGGAGCGCGAATGGCAGCAGCCGATGGACGCCCCTGGGCCTATGGCTACCAGGGAGGCACTGAAGGATATCATGCGCTTCTGGCTGTCCGCAGGCTGCGATGGATTCCGCGTTGACATGGCAGGCTCCCTGGTAAAGCACGATGAGGACGGAAAGGGGACAATCGCGCTCTGGCAGGATATACGCGCATTCCTTGACTGTGAGTTCCCCTGCGCCGCTATGGTCAGCGAGTGGGGTGAGCCGGACAAGTCGCTTATCGGCGGATTCCACATGGACTTCCTGCTGCATTTCGGTCCGTCGCATTATAATGATCTGTTCCGCTGCGCTGAGCCGTACTTCTCAAAGTGCGCAAATGGCACTGCAAAGGAGTTCATCGCGGCATACAAGGCAAATTACGAAAAGACCGACGGCAAGGGACTCATCTGCATACCATCCGGAAATCACGACATGGACAGACTCGCACGCAGCCTTGACCAGGAGGAGCTTCGAGTTGCGTTCGCGTTCCTGCTGTCAATGCCCGGCGCGCCGTTCATCTACTATGGTGACGAGATCGGAATGCGTTACGTTGAAGGGCTGACCTCTGTTGAGGGTGGATATGGCAGAACAGGCTCCCGCACGCCGATGCAGTGGAACAGGGGACTTAACGCAGGATTCTCCTCGGCTCGTCCGGATATGCTGTATATTCCACAGGACAGCGCCGCAGACCGCCCCGACGCCGAGAGCCAGTCCGCGGACGAAAACTCCCTGCGCAGCGAAGTCAAGCGTCTTATCGCGCTCAGAATGGCAAATCCGGCGCTCCAGAGCAACGGAAAGATAGAGTTCATATCCGACGGATATCCTATGGTGTACAAGAGGACATCTGAGGGACAGACGATAGCCGTTATCATCAATCCGTCTGCGGAGAGCGCGCAGGTGCCCGGCATTTCCGGAAAGCTGCTGTACACCATCGGCAGGGCGGAAACAAAGGACGGCGGTACGTTTGTCGGCGGCTGTTCCGCCACATTTGTGGAACTGTGACATTCCAGTGACCGCAAAATGAAATCTCCAGAATGACTGGAAATGCAAGTCGATTAAATTGACAAAGCGTGGCAGCGGTGGTATCATGATATCAGACTACAGATATCCCGGCAGCGGGATAATGAGAGCCGTGCACGGCGCTTCCGAGAGAGCGTCCGCGACAAAGGAGTACATCATGACTATCACACTTGATACCCGCAATGCTAATGTAAATACGGCTTCCGGCGCAAAGCTCACCGGGGTGAAGTCCGCACAGGAGAAGCAGACGGAGGAGAATACCGCCGCACAGACCGTTCAGACGCGCAAGTTTGATACGGTGGAGCTGAGCGAGAACGCACAGCAGTACCTGTCGGCAGATACCTCTGAAACTGACGGGCAGACCGCTGAAGCGCAGATCGTTTCTGATTCGCAGAGCAGTTCTTCATCGTCAGAGGAAATAAGCTCCAGCGAGCTTTACAGCTACACCGACGACCAGCTGAGCGAGCTTCTTTCAAAGGGCGAGATAACGCAGCTCCAGTATAACACCGAAATGGCTAAGCGCGGCGAGGAATGACGATTAGTTTTAAGATCCGCCCGAAACTGATTCTAGTTTCGAGCGGATATTTTGTTTGTGAAATTTGCAAAACAGTATTGCAATTTTTAAAAAAGTGTTGTATAATATTCTGTGTAATCCGTTACATAACGATAACGACAAACATAAGGAGAAATCATGAAGCACAGAAAACTATTGAGCATTCTTCTTGCGGCGGCGACGGCGATAAGCCTTTCCGGCTGCTCGGGGAACAATACCAGCTCCGACAGCAGCGCGTCCGCCGGAGATAACAGTACCGTATCCGACGGTGGAGAGGTGCAGACTCCTGTCAATTCCAGAATTTCTGAGAATGGCTGGGAGTTCAGTCAGGTAGCGATGGGCGGCGGCGGATTTGTTTCCGGCGTTTTTGCCACGAGCCAGAATGGACTGTACTACGCGAGAACTGACGTTGGCGGCGCATACCGCTACAACAGCGAAACTGAGCTGTGGGAGTCCATGTCCTATGGCATAAGCGAGGACGACCAGGGCTTCCTGGGAATCGCAGCGCTTGCGTTCGGCGAGAAGGATCCAAACCGCGTATATATGATCGCCGGAACCAGTTACCTCAGCGGCGGCAGAACTGCGCTGTTCATTTCCGATGATTATGGAAATACGTTCAGACGTACTGAGCTTCCCGACTACAGGGCAGACGGAAACGGCATGGGCAGAGGCAACGGCGAACGTCTTGCTGTTGACCCCAAGAACAGCGACATCGTGTATGCAGGATTCATGGGCAGCGGCGGAATGATAAAGTCCACCGACGCTGGAGTGACATACACCGCGCTTGACCTCGGCACACAGACCACCACCGGCAATAGTAATGGTATTTGCAGCATCGTGATCGACCCGAACTCCGGTGACGAGAACAGCTGCTCCACGATCTACGCGGCTATCTCCCGCAAGGGCGACTACAATATCTACAAGTCCACCGACGCAGGCTCTACATGGGCGCCGGTCGAGGACGCTCCGCAGGGACTGATGGTCCAGCGCATGAAGTACAACGGCGACGGAAAGATCATAATAACCTATGCTGACGCTGAGGGACCCTGGAACAACAATCGTTCTTCCGGCGGTATCCGTATGCTGAACATCGCGGACGATACCTTTACTGACATCACACCCAAGAAGCAGGCGTACGGCGATGTGGTGATCGATCCCACAGACCCCAACAAGATGGCAGCATGCACCGAGAATATCTACGTTGAGCAGCCCACCGGCGCGTTTGGCGACGAGTTCTATGTAACCACCGACGGCGGTCAGAACTGGACGCTCCTCAACGACAAGATGACTTTCAACGCAAACGGCGTTGACTGGCTCTCCACCACCTCCATGCACTGGTGCAGTTCTATGGCTATCGACCCGAACAACACCAACAGGATAATGGTAGTATCCGGTAACGGAATCTATGCATGCGACAACATCTGGGACGAAGCTCCGGAGTTCTACTTCTTCGCAAAGGGCGTTGAGGAGACCGTTCCTTACGACATCGTAAGTATTCCCGGCGGCAAGCTGGTCACAGTCACTGCGGACTACGACGGCTTTTCACAGGACAGCGCCGAGGTTTACGGCAAGGTACACAGCAGCACTGCAGGCTCCATGTCCGGACTTGCAGTTGCAGCAAACAACACCGACGTATGGGTAAAGTGCGGCGGCGATGACAAGACAAACGGCTTCTGGTACACACTGGATGGAGGCAACAGCTGGAACCAGGCGAAGAAGTCCCCGCTGACTACAGGACCGGCATACGGAGGCACTGTTGCTGTCTCCGCTGATGGTGAGATATTCTTCTGGGCACCTGAGAACGGCGCGTTCGTATTCTGGTCTGACGACCAGGGCAAGAGCTGGAACCAGAGCGAGGGTTGCTCCACTGTAAAGCGCATGATCGCAGACCAGGTAAATCCTGATTACATCTATGCAGCAAGCGGAAGCACATTCTATTACAGCAGCGATCGCGGAAAGACATTCAAGTCCAACAGCGAGTTGTCTGTGTTCTCCTCCACAAGACCCGTGGCAGTTCCCGGCGTAGAGGGCAAGATTTATTACCCGGCAATGGGACTCCAGGTTTCCACTGACCACGGCGAGACATTCACAAGACTGGACACCGTTGTGAACTGCCAGATGGTAGGCGTCGGCAAGGGCAAGACTGATGAATCTC
>CAKSHT010000050.1 GCA_934457235.1 uncultured Oscillospiraceae bacterium | reverse complement strand
CGCGTCCGGTGCCGATTATGCTGCTGAACTCCGCATAGCAGTCGCAGGGGACTTCGCCCGGATGGAGCGCGTAACCGCAGTCCATCTCAAAGCCGACGCCGCAGCCGTTTTTCAGCAGGTCTATCTTGCGTCCCTCTTTCGCGCTGTGGAAGTACAGCACACGCTTGCCGCCGCGCTGTACGAATCCGAAATTCAGCGGGACTATATACACTTCTCCGCCGTCGTTGAAGCCGATACGGCAGCAGCTGCAGCGGGTGATTATCTCGTCTATCCTGGCGTTGTCAGTGACTTCGCGGTCTTTTCTTCTCATGTTTTCTCCTTGTGTGCCAGAAGCAGCGACACGATGTAATTATACACCGGGAATCCATTTGCCGTGAGTGCAAGTCTGCCGTTCTCCAGCGTGTAATAATCGTCCGGGAGCAGGCGCAGCGCCTTTTCAAGCGGTCTGTACAGCTCTTCAGGAATACCCTCCGCAAGCCGCATTCTCATCATGACCTGCTCGTCGTAATCTCCGGGGCTGTCGTCGGTGACTTCCACCGGCTGACGGTCCGCGCTGATGAACGCCCGGACGTCCCGTGGCACCGCAAAGCGCTTCCCGGCATAGAACGAATGCGCCGCCGGACCTATTCCGAGATACTCTTCGTCGCGCCAGTATTTCAGATTGTGCCGGCACTGGAAGCCCTTCCGGGCAAAGTTGCTTATTTCGTACTGCGCGAATCCGTGCTGTTTGCATAGCTCCTGGCAGAGCGCGTATAAGTCAGCCATCTTATCATCGTCAGCCATATCGGACGGCGGGGATTTCCCGAACGGCGTAGCGGGTTCAAGTGTCAGCATGTACGCTGAAATATGCTGTATCGGCAGTTCCGCGAGCCGCTCTATCGTGTCCGTCAGCGAAGCCGCGGTCTGCCCGGGGATTCCGAGCATTACGTCCGCGGAAATGCTGTCAAATCCGGCGCTGTGCGCAGAGTTTATCAGCTCCACTGCCTGGGCGGCGTCGTGGAGCCTGCCGAGCTTTTTCAGTTCGCCGTCCTGGAGCGACTGCACTCCGGCGGAAATACGGTTCACGCCTGCATTCCGCAGCAGTTCCAGTGTTTCCGGGGTGGCGGAGGCGGGGTTGCATTCCGAGGACACCTCAGCCCCCGGCGCGATATTCACCGCCGACAGTATTTCAGCCATGTACGGCGCGATAAGATTAGGCGTACCTCCGCCGAAATACACGGTGTCGAACGGCTCATGATAATTCCGCAGGTTCCGCACGACCGCCTCGGCGTAATTCGCCCGGAGTGCTTCCTCCGTCACGGAGTAGAAGTCGCAGTAGGGACACTTGCGCAGGCAGAACGGAACGTGGATATACAGCCCCCGCGAATTACTCATCATCAAGCTTGAGCACAGCCATGAACGCTTCCTGCGGGACTTCGACGGTACCGAACGCACGCATGCGCTTCTTACCCTCTTTCTGCTTTTCAAGCAGCTTTTTCTTTCGGGTGATATCGCCGCCGTAGCATTTTGCGAGGACGTCCTTGCGAAGCGCCTTTATGGTTTCTCTGGCGATTATCTTTCCGCCGACTGCAGCCTGTATCGGAATTTCGAACATCTGCCGCGGGATATGCTCCTTGAGCTTCTCCGCCATCTTGCGGGCGCGCTCGTAAGCCTTGTCGTTGTGCACGATAAAGGACAGCGCGTCGATAACGTCGCCGTTGAGCAGGATGTCCAGCTTGACAAGCTTTGACGGAACGAAGCCCATCATCTCGTAATCGTAGCTTGCGTAGCCGCGGGTACGGGATTTCAGTGCGTCGAAGAAGTCGTATACTATCTCGTTCAGCGGGAGCTCGTAGTGCAGGTCAACGCGGGTTTCGTCAATGTACTTCATGTCTCTGAAAACACCGCGGCGGTTCTGGCAAAGCTCCATTATATTTCCGACGTACTCCGATGGTGCGTATACATGGGCGTTCACCATAGGCTCGTACGCCTGGGCGATCTCGGAGGGGTCTGGGTAGTTCGTCGGGTTGTCTATCATCTTCACGGAGCCGTCGGTCAGTTCTATCTTGTAGACAACGGAGGGCGCGGTGGTGATGATATCGAGGTTGTATTCGCGCTCGATACGCTCCTGGATTATCTCCATGTGCAGGAGTCCAAGGAATCCGCAGCGGAAGCCGAAGCCCAGTGCAACGGAGGTTTCCGGCTCAAATGACAGTGAAGCGTCGTTCAGCTGGAGCTTTTCCAGCGCGTCACGCAGGTCAACGTACTTGGCGCCGTCAGCCGGGTAGATACCGCTGAACACCATCGGATTTACCTCGCGGTAGCCTGGAAGCGCTTCGTCGGCAGGATTCTCGGCGGAGGTCACGGTGTCGCCTACTTTGGTTTCGCCGATGGACTTGATGGAAGCAGCGATGTAGCCTACTTCGCCGGCTTTCAGCCCGGAGCAGGGAACAAGCTCAGTCGCGCCCATGACGCCGGTCTCAACGACGGAGAATTCGGCGCCGGTCGCCATCATGCGGATACGGTCGCCGGGCTTCACACTGCCCTCTTTAACGCGGATATATGTGATAACGCCCTTGTAGCTATCGTAGTAGCTGTCGAATATAAGCGCCTTCAGCGGAGCTTCCGGATCGCCCTTGGGCGCGGGGATCGACTTTACTACAGCTTCCATAACGGCGTGGATATTAATGCCCATCTTCGCGGAGATCTCCGGTGCGTCCTCGGCGGGAATGCCGATGACGTTCTCTATCTCCTCCTTGACCTGTTCGGGGTGCGCAGAGGGCAGATCTATCTTGTTTATTACCGGCACTACCTCCAGGTCGTTTTCTACGGCAAGGTAGGTGTTTGCAAGGGTCTGTGCCTCGATACCCTGGGAAGCGTCAACGATGAGCAGAGCGCCTTCGCATGCCACCAGCGAGCGTGAAACCTCGTAGTTGAAGTCCACGTGACCTGGGGTGTCGATGAGATTGAAGATGTAGTCCTCGCCGTTGTCCGCATGGTATTTCAGACGCACTGCGCGCGCCTTGATGGTGATGCCGCGCTCGCGCTCGATATCCATGTTATCCAGCAGCTGTTCCTCCATGTCGCGGAGAGCGACGGTCTGGGTCTGCTCAAGGATACGGTCGGCAAGGGTGGACTTACCGTGGTCGATGTGTGCGATAATGCAGAAATTGCGTATCTTGGAAAGATAGCTAGTGTCAGCCATTTATTTGTATTCCTTTCAGATGAATTGATGAATTACTGATCTTCGGCGTATTCGGTATCAAGGTGCCATTCCAGCTTCTCCAGGATATCCTGGAAGCTCCTTTCGCTGTCAGCGGGCATTTCGAAGTTCTTCCAGTTGTCGTTTTTCAGCAGCTGGCGCACGACGTAAAGGTCATTCTTGCGGGAGGTGGCGCTTTCGGTGTATTCACGCAGCGGCGCGAATACTCCGTACTGTCCCTCCAGCTTATACAATACGAATTCGCCGAACTGGAACACGGTCAGTCCGTTGCCCTCGGCGATCTGCTTGACGGTGGTTGTTTCAACGTCCGGTGCGGTCTCGTTCAGCACGAAATATACTTCCGGTACCTTGGTGAGATGCGCGTCATTGTGCTCGCCGGCCACGTTGTCGTAATCCGCTTCGTTATACACGAATGCGTCGCTGTTGTAGATGTAGAAATACGACGACGGATTCTGGTAGCATTTCACGATCGTGTACTGATTCTCACCATCGGTTTTCGTAAAGATCTCGTCGTGCGGAGCATAGAAAACTCCGATGATCGCCTTTATTCCCCAGGCGAAAAGTCCCGTGCAGGCAATGACTATCAGCATTGGCAGGACTTTCAGGAATGCCGCCTTTTTCTTTGACATTCCGGTGTATTCGCCGTCGGCTTCCTCCGGGGTATCTGTGACTTCCGGGGAGGTTTCCGTTTCCTCCGGATCGGGGGTGTTCTTTGTATCTTTAAGCTCGTCCATGTTTTTCCTTTCAGTGTTCCGGTTGATATAACATACTTTTTTATTATAACATATTTTTGCGAAAATGTTAAGGGGTATTGCGAAAAAATAATGCCGCTGTTTCATATTTTCAGCATAACGGCATAGTCTGACAGGCTCTCGGCGTAAAAGTCGGCGCAGCTTCGCAGCTCGTCCTGCCGCGGCTCGGAAATATCACGTACCGCTGCGGTCAGAAATCCCGCTGAATCCGCGGTGCGCACTGCCTGTAGAGAGTCCTCAAAAATTGCGCACTCAGTCGGGGAACTTCCGGTGAGGACAGCCGCCGCGAGGAAAATTCCGGGGCGGTTCTTGCTGCCGTATTCATCGCAGGTGACTATCCCGGAAAAATACCGCAGAACTCCTAGCCGGTCGAGCGCCGTCCGGGACAGTTCGCGGTCTCCTGCCGTCGCCAGGGCCATCGTTACTCCCCGATTTTGCAGTACTTCCAGAAGTTCCGCAGCTCCGGGCTTCAGCGCGCATTCTTCGCGGTAGAACCGGGAGATCATGCCGAGCAGCCCGGACTGGATATCGGCTTCACTTGCGGGAAGCCCATAGGTTTCACGGAGGTATTGGCAGCTTTCCTGCATGGTCATCGGCGCCAGTATCCCGGCAAGTCCGGGACGCGGAGTCACTCCGATACCACGGAGGTACCGTCCGCCAAGATCTTCCCATATACCGGAGCTGTCAAGGAGAGTGCCGTCGATATCAAATATCGCGGCGGATATGTCACGGAGCGCCCTCATTACTTCGCGGAAATGCCGGATACTATAGCGGTGATATCGCTGCCTGCTTCCGGCGTGTGATAGTAGGTCTGGAGCGAACAGAAGCACCCGCCGTATTCGAACGTGAATTCGGACTGACCCATCAGCAGCTGATCGTCTGTGTATACCTCGCATCTGGAGTTCCAGCCCTCAGCGCCGCCGGTGGTCTGGCTTTCAAAACCGGTGTTTTCCAGCGTGTAGCCGTCGATTTGCCAGCCGATGAGGGAGTTGTTGTGATTGGTGTGTGCGTATTCTTCGAGCGTCAGCTGTTCTCCGGTGTTTTCGTCGGCGGTTATCTCAAGCGTGGTCAGCGTTATCATGGCTGTTTGGTCGGGGCTGGCGGCGTACAGGAGGTACGCGGCTCCATCGGCGGTGTAGCTTTCTTTGAGCTTATCAGCGTCTGCATAGCTGCCGGAGCTGTTTTCAAAAAGCTTGTCGTATACATCATCGCCGACAAGTACCTCCCAGTCCGCCGGGAACTGTATTTCCATGCCGCAGGTGGTGACATCTGCGGAGGCGTCAGTTTTTTTCAGCGTTGCTGCGGGCTTGCTGCCGGAGCAGGCAGTCAGTGCTATCGTTGTGAATAATACCGCGGCTGCGGCGAGCGTCTTTTTCATGTTGTTCTCCTTATAATTAAGAAAAAGGTATGCGTTAATTATACATCATTCCCGCCGGAATTGCAACCGCTGGTTAGCGGGCAAAAATACTACTTGAAATATTAATAAAAAAGTGGTACAATATATACAGACTGTCGATAACCCATCATCTTCGTCGTCACTCCACATAACGACAGGCACAAACACGATGTTTGTGCTGCTGCCCCCAAGCCTGACACGATGTCAGGCAATAAAGGGCAGCATGCGCAAAGCCTAGCCGTTATGTGGGTTCCTAGAATCTAATGGCTTCTCGGCAGTCTGTAGAGATATCATCAAATAATGGTGTAACAATCATAAAACAGAGGAGAATCCCATAAATGAAATTAGGTATGGTAGGTCTGCCGAATGTCGGCAAGAGCACCCTTTTCAACGCACTCACAAACGCAGGCGCGGAGTCTGCAAATTATCCGTTCTGCACCATTGAGCCGAACGTCGGCATAGTTTCCGTACCGGACGAGCGCCTGGACAAGCTTGCTGAAATGTATCACCCCGAGAAGTTCACCCCGGCAACGCTGGAGTTTGTGGACATCGCAGGTCTGGTAAAGGGCGCTTCCAAGGGCGAGGGACTGGGCAACAAGTTCCTGTCCAATATCCGCGAGGTGGACGCTATCGTCCATGTCGTACGCTGCTTCCAGGATGACAATATAATCCATGTTGACGGCAGCATCGGCGCGGCAAGGGATATCGAAACCATCAACCTGGAGCTTATATTCTCCGATCTTGAGATACTCGAACGCCGTATCGACCGTGCAAAGAAAGCAGTGAAGGGCGACAAGTCCCTCCAGAAGGAAGTAGACTTCTTTGAAGCTCTGAAGGCTCACCTGGAGAACGGAAAATCCGCCCGCAGCTATGATTTCACCGATGATGAGCGCGCTATGCTCAGGGATACTCCCCTGCTCTCCAACAAGCCGGTAATTTATGCGGCGAACCTCTCCGAGGCGGACTTTACCGGGGACATCAACAGCAACCCGGAGTACCAGGCGGTATGCGCCATCGCAAAGGAAGAGAACGCGGAGGTACTGCCGATCTGTGCGCAGATCGAGGCTGAGATTTCCGGCATGAGCGACGAGGACAAGGAGCTGTTCCTTGCGGATATGCACCTTGAAAGCTCCGGACTTGCCAGAATCATCAAGACCGGCTACCATCTGCTGGGACTTATTTCCTATCTGACTGCGGGACCGCAGGAGGTACGCGCGTGGACCATCACCCGCGGCACAAAGGCTCCGCAGGCAGCCGGAAAGATACATACGGACTTCGAAAAGGGCTTTATCCGCGCAGAGATCGTTGCGTTTGACGACCTCATGGCGTGCGGAAGCATGGCTGCCGCAAAGGAAAAGGGACTTGTGCGCCTTGAGGGCAAGGATTACGTTATGCAGGACGGCGATGTAACGCTGTTCCGTTTTAATGTCTGATCTCCTTATAGTACATGATGGAATGAGGTCCTGATGAACAAGATCATACGAGGTAGGAACAACAATACCAGGAAGGTAAAGGTGCTTTTCATATCCCAGGTAGTACTGGGCGTTATGCCGGTGCTGCTGCTGATCTTTTTCGTCTGGAAGAAGCTTTATAGCACGCCTATCGTGGCGGCGGTGTTCATTATCCTGATATTTCTGTGCAACGTAGCTTATGCGTTCCTGGCGCGGCAGTACGCGGTGCTGAATTCCGGCGTAAAGGGCGAGCGGAGGCTGTTCCGTACGGTCAAGAAGCTCCACGGCACGAACATCGTGTTCCATAACCTCCCGGTGAGGTACAAGCGCGGACGTTCGGAGCTTGACATGCTGATCGTATGTCATTCCGGAGTGCTTATAATAGAGGTCAAGAACCACTCCGGCACCATAAGCGGTTCCTGGCGTGACGACAAGTGGACCCAGCGCAAGCACTACCGCGACGGAAAGGTCACGGAAACGCTGATGGATAATCCCATAAAGCAGATGCGCCGCCAGCGCGATATAGTCAAGAGCATACTCAGCGCCGCCGGTGAGGACGTGTGGATAGATTCGGTGCTGTATTTCTCCTCGTCGAACGCACGGCTGAAGCTTTCCCTGCGTGAGAACGACTATGTTTGCTGCGAGAGTCAGGAGCTTTTGCAGTTCCTGCGGGAATACGACCGCGGCGAGGTGCTTTCCAAATCAAGAATGGAACACATCGCGAGGATACTCCGGGACAGCGCGGGGATATAGCGTATAAAAATTGAACCGGGTCGCATTATGCGGCCCGGTTTTTCTCACTTTTTGCTGTCCGGCGGCAGGAACGGGTATAATTCCGCGTAGCTGTCGTATTCCTCCTCGCCGGATATCGCAGGGATAAGTCCTGTACAGTCGCCGGCGCAGCCAGAATTCATCGTCGGATCCTGGAGCTGCTGAGCCTGCTCCGGGCGCTCTTTCGGAGGGTATGGCATTTTTTTCATCACAAACACTTCCTTTCTGCGGTATTGTCTGCACGGAGCTCCTTATGATACCCGGTAAATGCTGTATACGGTGGCGTTCCGGGAGAAATTTCCGCAAAAATACATTTTGTGTGAATATTCCGGTTGACAAACAGAACGTCTTGGGGTATAATATAATGTGAGTATTTATATTCAACTATATGTTCTTACAGAAAGGGAATTGCAATACAATGGGTTTATTCAAATCACTGTTCGGCACCTACTCTACAAAGGAGCTCAGGCGTATCGAGCCGATAAAGCAGGCTGTACTCGACCTTGCGGACAAGTACTCCGCAATGAGCGAAACAGAGCTCAAGGCTCAGACTGGTATCCTCAAGGACAGGCTCGCTTCCGGCGAAACGCTTGACCAGATACTTCCGGACGCTTTCGCAGTCTGCCGTGAGGCCTCCACCAGAGTTATCGGTATCCGTCACTATCCCGTGCAGATAATCGGTGGTATCGTGCTCCACCAGGGCCGTATCGCAGAGATGAAAACAGGTGAAGGTAAGACTTTCGTTGCGGCTCTGCCATCCTATCTGAACGGTCTGACCGGCAAGGGCGTACACATCGTCACCGTAAACGACTACCTCGCAAAGCGCGACAGCGAGCTGATGGCAAAGGTACACAGATACCTCGGCCTTACCGTAGGTCTTATCACACACGATATGGACAACGACGCACGCCGTGCAGCTTACGCATGCGATATCACATATGCCACTAACAACGAGCTTGGCTTCGACTATCTGCGCGACAACATGTGCATTTACAAGAAGGACAAGGTACAGCGCGCTCCCTACTTCGCCGTAGTGGACGAGGTGGACTCTATCCTTATTGATGAGGCGAGAACTCCGCTTATTATTTCCGGCCGCGGCGACAAGTCCACCGATCTGTACGAAAAGGCTGACAAGTTCGCCAAGACGCTTACCATGAACAAGGTGGCTGAGCTTGACGACAAGGAGGACTACGAGGGCAACTTCGACGGCGATTACCTTATCGACGAGAAGGCAAAGACCTGTAACCTGCTTCCCGCCGGCGTTGCAAAGGCTGAGAAGTACTTCGGGATCGAGAACCTCATGGATCCTGATAACACCACGCTGCTCCACCACATCAACCAGGCTATCCGTGCGAACGGTATCATGAAGCTTGACGTTGACTACGTTATCAAGGACGGCGAGATCGTTATCGTTGACGAGTTCACCGGACGTCTGATGTTCGGCCGCCGCTATAACGACGGACTCCACCAGGCTATTGAGGCAAAGGAAGGCGTTAAGGTAAACCGCGAGAGCAAGACCCTTGCTACCATCACATTCCAGAACTTCTTCCGCCTGTACGAGAAGCTTTCCGGTATGACAGGTACTGCAATGACTGAGGAATCCGAGTTCCGTCAGATCTACAGCCTTGACGTTATCGAGATACCCACAAACAAGCCGGTTATCCGTGTTGATAACCACGACCAGATATACAAGAACGAGCGCGGCAAGTTCAAGGCAGTCTGCGACCAGGTCGAGGAGTGCCACAAGAAAGGCCAGCCGGTTCTGGTAGGTACTGTCACCATCGAGAAGTCCGAGCTGCTCTCCAAGCTGCTCAAGGCACGCGGGATCAAGCACCAGGTGCTGAACGCGAAGAACCACGAGAAGGAAGCGGAGATCGTAGCGCAGGCTGGTAAGAAAGGCGCCGTTACCATCGCAACTAATATGGCAGGACGTGGTACGGATATCAAGCTTGGCGGTAACTCCGAGTTCCTGGCTATCCATGAGATGCGCCGCCAGGATTACTCCGAGGAGCTTATCCAGGAGGCTACCGGATACGCTGAAACTGATAACGAGGAAATTCTCGAGGCAAGAAACAAGTACCAGGAACTTATGAAGAAGTTCGACGAGCAGATAAAGCCTGAGGCGGAGGAAGTACGCCAGGCTGGCGGTCTGTTTATAATCGGTACTGAGCGCCACGAGTCCCGCCGTATCGACAACCAGCTGCGTGGACGTGCAGGACGTCAGGGCGACCCCGGCGAGAGCCGCTTCTACATCTCTCTGGAGGACGATCTGATGCGTCTGTTCGGCGGCGACCGTGTTCAGAAGTTCATGGAAACGATGAATTTCGACGAGGATATGCCTATTGAGGCTTCGTTCCTGTCAAGCGCAATCGAGTCCGCACAGAAGAAGATTGAGGGCAGAAACTTCTCCATCAGAAAGAACGTACTGGACTTCGACGACGTTATGTCCCAGCAGCGTACCACTATATACTCCCAGCGCTCCAAGGTTCTCGACGGCGAGGACGTAAGCAAGAATATCCACGACATGATGTACAAGTCCATCGAAGAGGCTGTGGACATGTATTGCTCCGATACAGTCGCTGAGAACTGGAACCTTGACGGCCTGCGTTCTCACTTCCTGAACCTGTATGTAATGGACAGCGATCTGCGCTACACCACAGACGAGCTGAATACCATCACCAAGAAAGATATCGTGAACTTCCTCAAGGAAAGAGGAGACCTCATTTACAGAACCCGCGAGGCCGACATGGGCAGCGAAGCAATGCGCGAAGTTGAGCGCGTATGCCTGCTCAAGACCGTTGACCGCCACTGGATGGATCACATCGACGCGATGGAAGAACTCAAGCGCGGTATCTATCTGAGAAGCTACGGTCAGAAGGATCCTGTCGTTGAGTACCGTTTCGAGGGCTTTGCGATGTTCGATGAGATGATCGCAGCTATCCGCGAGGAAACAGTCCGTATGGTCCTGACCGTTCCGGTAAGAATTCAGCGTCCTATTCAGCGTGAGCAGGTAATGCAGCCCGACGCACCGAACGCAGGCTCCCAGACTCCCTATAAAAAGGGCGAGAAGATCGGCAGAAACGATCCCTGCCCCTGCGGCAGCGGCAAAAAGTATAAGAACTGCTGCGGCAAAGACGAATAAAATTTGAAGCGATAAGCACTCATATGCATCGTCGCGATGACATAGGCAGGTTTTAAGCCTGGCCTGTGCCATCGCTCCTGGCATGTGATCGCTTCTCGCTTCAATTTCGGCAGAACGGAGGGGGCTGCCCTTTCCGTACCCTGCATTTCGTTATCTGTTTCGAATGCTTGCGTGTACTCCTGCATTTCATTTGTAATTAGGAATTGATGGGTAGAACAATATTATAACAAGAGGTACAAAAAGATGAAAAGAGAAGAATTTGTACAGGAGCTTACCGGACACATAATCCCGTTCTGGAACAAGCTCCGCGACGATGAGAACGGCGGATTCACCGGCTTCATGGACAGTGCGCTGAATATCGACAAGAAGGGCGAGAAGGGCGTTATTCTGCACTCTCGCATTCTGTGGTTCTATTCCAACGCCTATATGGAGCTTAAGGACCCTGCGCTGCTGGACAACGCAAAGCACGCGTATGAGTTCCTTACTGAGAAGTGCGTGGACAAGGAGTACGGCGGCGTTTACTGGAGCATGAACTATGACGGCACCGTCAATGACGATTTCAAGCACAGTTACTGCCAGGCGTTCTTTATCTATGCGCTCTCCAGCTACTACCGTGCAAGCGGCGACAAGAACGCACTGAAGCTTGCGTATGAGGTCATGGACCTTGTGGAGAAGTACGCTACCGACGATGTTGCTTACCTCGAAACGATGGCGCGCGACTGGAAGAGCGAGCTTGAAAACGACGAGCTTTCCGAGAACGGGCTGATGGCGGACAAGACCATGAATACCACGCTCCATCTGATGGAAGCTTACACCGAGCTTTATCTTGCGGACCATGATCCCAGGGTCCTGGAGCGCCTCAAGTTCCAGCTGGAGCTTACATACGACAAGATATTCGATAAGCAGGGCAACAAGCTGCTTGTATTCTTCGACAAGAACATGGATGTTATCGGCGATATCCATTCCTACGGTCATGATATCGAGGCGACATGGCTCATCGACCGCGCTGCCGAGGTAATCGGCGACCCGGCTATCACCGCCAAATTTGCTGAGATGAACAAGCGTATCGTAAGAAACATCGCTGACATCGCGTACGATAAGGCTTCCGGCTCTCTGCTCAACGAGCGTGAGAACGACAAGATAAACACCTGGCGTATCTGGTGGGTACAGGCTGAAACTGTCATTGGTTTCATGAACGGCTTCCAGAAGGGCTACGGTGGCGAGGAGTATTTTGAGATCTCCTCCAATGTATGGAAGTTCATTCAGGAGCACATAATCGACAAGCGCCCCGGCGGCGAATGGCATTCCCAGATCGACGATCAGTGGAAGCCCGCTGACTTCAAGCCGATGGTAGACCCGTGGAAGTGCCCCTATCACAACGGCAGAATGTGCATGGAAATGATGCGCAGACTGGCTGAGTAATTTTCCGACCGGCATTTATTGTGAGGATATCCCGTATGAAAAAGATGGCTGCGGCTCTTGCCGCGCTTATACTGCTTGTGACCGGCTGTTCGAAACAGGATACGAGCGCCGAGATTCAGCTGCCTATTTATGGCGCAGATGAGGTAAGATATGAGATCGCTGAGGCGGCGTATATGGATCTTTCAGATACACAGAGCATCGGCGTCAGCATCGGCTATCCGTATGCGGTTTATCTGACATATCCGGTGGACGCGCTCGTTATGTCCTACAACGCGCTGAAAGGCAGAATGGTGTCAGAGGGCGATGTGCTGGCGGAGCTTGATTCCTCCGCCCTTGATTACGATATCAGCAATCAGCAGACTATAGTGAACGCGGCTTATGAGTCGTCGTTTTCCGGTGGAGCGTCCGAGCAGCTTCAGTATCAGATAGAGCAGAAGAAGCTTGACATGATGCTTGCCGAAAAGGACAAGTACACTATCCGCGCGCCGTTCGACGGTATAATCTGCCAGGCGTACGCCATCGCAGAGGGCGCCGAGGTCGGCGGAGGACAGGTGTGCTGTGCGATCTCCGAGGTCTCAAAGACTGAGGTTTATCTGGACAATGGGTCGGATTTCCGGTTCGGTCAGAAAGTTCAGATACGAATTGATACCACGATGTACGACGCCCAGGTGGTGGAAGCCCCTGATGTTGCGCCCGCGACGGCATTCGGAAGCTCTGCGCGCCGCGTAATATTCGATCTTGGCGACGATGTGATGGCAAAGGTCATCGAGGAGCAGGAAATGGCGGTTTCGTCCGGCTGGGCGACCGCGTTCATCACCACGGAGCGCAAGAACGTTCTGGCAGTGCCGGATTCCGCGATAAAGAACAGCGGCTCTGAAAGCTGGGTGACTCTCGTCGATAACGGGGAGCGCTATAAGCTGAAAGTCACCATCGGCGTAAGTCTTGGCGGATACACTGAGATAATCAACGGCATATCCGCTGGTGACGTGGTGCTGGCACCGGGATCGGGAGTTTACTCCGGAAGTACGGACGGCGCTGAACAGGTCTGAAATAATAGACATATAATAAAATATACCGCTTGACAAAAACGCAGACATGTGATATACTGTCAATCGGAAAACAATAGACTGCCACCGGGTAGAAGAATGCTGAGCATTCGCGCGCATCGTCAGGTCTTAAAAGATGCGTGCGGGTGCTTTTTTTGTGAGGGGAATTATGAGGGATATACTGAGATATTTCAGCAGGGGCGAGTGGATGCTGTGGGGACTTTCCACGGCGTCGGTGGTAATATCGTTCGTGGTGTTCGACCGCGAGAGCTGGCTTACGCTGGCGGCTTCGCTTATCGGAGTGACTTCGCTGATATTCGCGGCAAAGGGGCACCCGGCGGCGCAGGCGATGGCGATAATCTTCGCGGTGATGTACGGGATAATATCGTGGCAGTTCACCTATTACGGCGAGATGATAACGTATGTTTTCATGTCACTGCCGATGGCGGCGTTTTCGCTGGTTTCGTGGCTGAGAAATCCGTCCGATAATAAGAACGAAGTAAAGGTTAATCACCTAAGCGGCCGGGAGTACATTTTCATGGGAGCGCTTGCAGCTGTTGTGACTGTAGTGTTTTTCTTCGTTCTGAGATACTTCAATACCGCCAATCTGATACCGAGCACGATCTCCGTCACAACGAGCTTTGTCGCGGTGTACTTTGTGTTCCGGAGGAGTCCGCTGTATGCCGTAGCGTACGCTTCTAACGACCTGGTTCTGATAGTACTCTGGACTCTGGCGGCGATGGAGAATATCCGTTATATGTCGGTGCTGGTGTGCTTCGCGGCGTTCCTTGTCAACGATCTTTACGGCTTTGTGAACTGGCAGAGAATGGCTCGCAGACAGGCTCAGAGCGCGTAAATCCTATAATTTTGCGGGGATTTACACAATGATGGGGGTTGCTCAGCGGATTTTTAGACTTTTTTTCAAAAAACACTTGACAAATACGGAGTAAAGTGTTATAATAATTAAGCGTTGATGTTATGCATGAACGCTTATTATATGCGGGTGTAGTTCAATGGTAGAATCCCAGCCTTCCAAGCTGGTCGCGTGGGTTCGATTCCCATCACCCGCTCCACCTGCAAAGCTGGCAGCAAAGGGTGCCGGTTTTGCAGATGGCAGTGGTCTTGAGTCTACTGATATGCGCCTGTAGCTCAGCTGGATAGAGCAACTGCCTTCTAAGC
>CAKSHT010000049.1 GCA_934457235.1 uncultured Oscillospiraceae bacterium | reverse complement strand
GCCCCGAATGTCAAGAAGCATACCTGTTGACTTTTGGACGAAAATGCGCTATAATATTATATGTGTATTTATGGGAAGCCACGGCTTTCCGCAGTTTTCCACATTATGAAAGGATATCCTGACAATGCAGAAGGTTCATGTAAATGCAAGCCGCAGCTACGATATTCTCATCGGCAGCGGGCTTTTAGACAAGGCCGGGGAGTATATTTCCGCGGCAATAACCTCGCGTCATGTATGCGTAGTCACTGACGACACCGTTGACGCACTCTACTCCGCAAGAATGATGAGCACGCTGGCAAAGAACGGCTTTTCCGCAGTGAAATTCGTGTTCCCGCACGGTGAAGCTTCAAAGTGCCACAAAACGCTTATCCAGCTATACGACTTCCTCGCGGACAACGGATTCACCCGCTCGGACGCGCTGATAGCGCTCGGCGGAGGAGTCACCGGAGACCTGACCGGATTCGCTGCTGCGAGCTACATGCGCGGCATAGGATTTGTCCAGGTTCCTACAACCGTCCTCGCGCAGACGGACAGCTCCGTCGGCGGAAAGACTGCCGTTGACATCGCGGGCGGAAAGAACCTTGTGGGCGCTTTCTATCAGCCGCAGCTCGTTCTCTGCGACACCGACACGCTCGACACTCTCACGCCGGAATTCTTCGCGGACGGCATGGCTGAAGTCGTCAAGTACGGCATGATAAAGTCCAGGGAGCTTTTCGACATTCTCTCCGAAAAGGATATCCGCGGGAACCTTGAGGATATAATCACACGCTGCGTATCCATCAAGGCGCAGGTAGTCGAAAACGACGAACGCGAAAAGGGCGAGCGCATGCTCCTGAATTTCGGCCACACGCTCGGACACGCCATCGAAAAATACTACAACTACACCGGAATGTCGCACGGCTACGCTGTTTCCATCGGCATGAGCGTGTTCACTCATATCGCGGAACGCCGAGGAATGTGCGATTCGGGCGTTGCGGACAAGCTTGACGGACTGCTGAAAAAATGCGGACTTCCGCTCACTACAGACGCACCTATGGACGTCCTCTACAAAAATTCACTTGGCGACAAGAAGCGCCTTTCTTCCGGCATGAACATAATAATCTGCTCCGATATCGGAACCAGTAGCGTTTGCAGCATGTCCATCGACGAATACGAAAAATTCCTGAAAAGCTGAGGTAAACATATGAACATAGTCATTACCCCGAAGCCGCTCGCCGGCAAAGTGGTTATCCCGCCGTCAAAGAGCATATCCCACCGCGCGCTGATCTGCGCCGCTCTGTCAAAGGGCGAGAGCGAGATCACCGGAGTGCTCCAGTGCGAGGACATCGACGCCACAACTGACGCGCTGACCGCCCTCGGAGCGGATATCCGCACCGAAAACGGAGTAACATACGTAAGGGGCATCGAAAAAGCGCCGGAATACGCTGAGATCAACTGCCGTGAAAGCGGCTCCACTCTGCGTTTCATGATGCCGGTATGTGCCGCACTCGGAGTCGAGACCGTATTCACCGGTTCCGGAAAGCTCCCGACGCGCCCGATAACCCCCTATATCGATCAATTCCCCAAGCACGGCGTGGAATTCATCTCTGCGGAATTCCCGTACCACATCAAGGGAAAGCTAACCGCCGGAGTTTATCCAGTGACCGGAGATATCTCGTCGCAGTTCATCACAGGTCTTATGTTCGCCATGCCGCTTCTGGAGGGTGCAAGCGTCATTCAGCTCACCTCCACGCTCCAGTCAAAGCCCTATGCGGATATCACTGTAAACTGCATGAGGTGCTTCGGCATTGAAACTCTGGAGATCAACGGCAACTACAACATAAAGGGCATACAGACCTATAACCCGACGAAATACGCCGTGGAGGGCGACTGCTCCCAGGCGGCTTTCTTCGCTGTAGCCAATGAACTTGGCAGCGACATTGATATCGTCGGTGTCAACCGTAACAGCGTTCAGGGCGACCGCGCGGTATTTGACATAATTGACAAGGCTATCAAGATAAACGGATGTTACTCCGGCTTCGACATCGACGCCTCGGATATCCCCGACCTTGTTCCAGTGCTGACCGTGCTTGCGTCCTTTGCTGAGGGAACTTCGCACATACGCGGCTGCAAGCGCCTGCGCATAAAGGAGAGCGACAGACTGGTTTCCATTTCCACCGTTCTCAACTCGCTGGGCGCTGACGTAAAGATAGTCAACGACGAACTGGAGATAAACGGAGTCAAGGAGCTTTCCGGCGGCGTATGCTCCAGCTACAACGACCACCGTATCGCAATGTCACTGGCGGTGGCTTCGCAGCGCTGCACTTCCCCGCTGACCATAACCGGAGCGGAGTGCGTTGCAAAGAGCTATCCCACATTCTTTGAGGATTTCAGGGCGCTTGGAGGTGAATACGATGTCGTCATTGTTTAAAGGTGGTATTTCCGTTTCTATCTTCGGCGAAAGCCACGGCAAAGGCATCGGCGTCGTTCTTGACGACCTGCCCGCCGGAGAGCCTATAGACCTTGATCAGATCGGAATTTACATGGCGCGCAGAGCCGCAAAATCCGACGGCACCAGCACAATGCGTCTTGAAAAGGATATCCCCGACATACTTTCCGGCGTTTACGAGGGAAAGACCACAGGAACTCCGCTGGCGGCAGTTATCTTTAACGGCGACCAGCACTCCAAAGATTACGGCAACATCGCGCACATCGCAAGACCTGCTCACGCTGATTATACGGGCTTCCTGCGCTATAACGGCGCAAACGATCCCCGCGGCGGCGGTCACTTCTCCGGGCGCATAACTGCTCCGCTGGTGTTCGCAGGCGCTGTTTGCGCTCAGATACTCAAGCGCCGTGGAATCACTACCGGTGCGCATATCCTCTCGATAAAGGATATCCGCGACGACAGCTTTGACCCGGTGAACGTTTCCGCAGAGCAGCTTGAAGCTGTAAAGGCGCGCAATTTCCCGGTCCTCAGCGACAGCGCCGAGGACAAAATGCGCGAACTTATCCTCGCAGCTCGCGCGGATCTGAACAGCGTTGGCGGAATCGTTGAATGCGCGGCGGTAGGAATGCCCGCAGGTGTAGGCTCTCCGATGATGAACGGTCTGGAAAATATCATATCGCAGCTTGTTTTCGCAATTCCGGCGGTAAAGGGAATCGAATTCGGTAACGGCTTCGGTTGCGCTGATATCTACGGCAGTGAAAACAATGATGAATTCTCGCTGAAAGATGGTAAGGTCGTTACGCTAACCAACAACCACGGCGGTATTCTTGGCGGAATAAGCTCCGGAATGCCGATAGTTTTCCGCGCTGCATTCAAGCCCACTCCTTCCATCTCGCGCCCACAGAAGAGCGTGGATTTTAAGGATATGACGGAGCAGGAGCTTGTCATAAAAGGCAGGCATGATCCGTGCGTAGTGCCGCGCGCAGTACCGTGCGTCGAAGCCGCACTGAATATCGCGCTGGTTTCCGCGCTCTCCGCAGAGGGAAAACTCTAGCCCGCAAAACCCTGAAAGCAGGTGATCTGATGAAACAAGTTCCGAGAATCAGAATTGACGACGTTGACAAGATACGCATTCTGGTGTGCCACCTTATTTACAGCCTGGGATGTCCGCTCACACAGGATCAGCTGATCGAAATAACCTCCCTGGAGCAGGCGGTCAACTACTTTGACCTTATGCAGGCGCTGGACGGCATTACTGCCCGGCTCTGCACATGCCAGGAAGTAAACGGAGTCCCGGTCTACGCCAACACAAAGCTCGGCGACGCGGCTGCCAGTGAATTCGGCAGCGAGCTTCCACAATCGATACGCGAAAAGATGTTTGAGGAAGCCGTAAAGGTCTACACCCGGGACGAAATTAAAAAGGACGGGCTGGTTTCCGTGCGCTACGCTGAACACGAAAACGGGACATGCACCATTGGTATCACGATCAAATCAGAGAAAACAGGACGTCAGAAGTACTATCTGACCATAACCGCCGGCGGCAGGGATGAAGCCGACCGCATAAAAAAGCGTGTCCAGAGCAGCCCGGAAAATTTCCGCAGGTATCTGGAAAGCTATTTTGACGAGTAAAATCGCCCTGTTATAATCGTTCGCCTTCATTACTGTACTTTCAGCAGATAAACCAAAAGGAATGAGTACGTTTTAATTTCGTGCTCATTCCTTTTTGCTATATTATTTTCAGCATTTTATCTGGCTCTGATAATGATTCAGCAGCTCGCCGAACCGCTGAAAATGCACGACCTCGCGCTCGCGCAGGAAACGTATCACTTCGTTGACGTCCTGGTCGTCGGATAATCTCAGGATATTGTCATAGGTAGCTCGCGCTTTCTGCTCCGCCGCCATGTCCTCCACGATATCCGCGATAGGGTCCGCCTTTACCTGGAAGTATGTTGCCGTGAACGGAACCCCGGACGCATTCGCTGTGTACACGCCATTCGCGTGATCTACATAATAATCAGCCTTGCCGTATTTGTCAAAACTCCGCGCGCCCTCGCCGTCCGTGAGCTGCCCGACGATGCTGCCGATTATCTCAAGGTGCGCCAGCTCCTCCGTTCCTATGTCTGTCAGAAGAGCCTTTCCCATGTTATCCGGCATCGTGAAACGCTGGGAAAGGTACCGCAGGGATGCGGACAATTCCCCATCCGGCCCGCCGTACTGGCTTAGTATAATACCGGCAAGCTTGGGATTACGGTTTTTTATGCAGACTGGTATCTGCGTTCTTTTCTCAAAAATGAACATTCTCTCACCCCTTCTCAGTTAAACGGCGGCCAGACGCCCTCCGGCCAGTCCCAGCAGCCGTTCTGACCTGCGCTGCACGGCGTAAGCGGATAGAAGCTGTCCTCAAAAGCCGCCTTGCATGCCTTGTACTGGCGGCAGGCTTCCACGTACATCTCAACAGCACGCCTGTCGTCCGGGTGGGTGTCAAGATACAGTTTCAGATCCTGTGCGAAAAACGCCGCTTCCGCTATCGCCCTAAGAAGCTCTTCACAGCCCTGCGGTGAGTTCGGACGGGGCGGCGCGGACTGCTGGTTCTGCGGCATTGCAGGACGGCGGTACATGTTATTTCCCATTATAAAGTCCCCTCTCGTATTCGTCTATCGTGATATTAAGCTCCGGGAATATCGTCCCTGAACGCAGCGCCTTGTTCGGAGGATATACCTTTTCCATACGCTGCGGAGGTACATATGCGTAGCCCGGCTTCTTCATCTTTTCCTGCTCGTATACATTCACTATAAGTCCCCCTTTCAGATAGCGATGATATCGCTGTTGTATTTTATGTTTCACTCCCGTTTTTGGTGTATGTTGTAATATTCACGAACGCTTCAAAATACACTATAAAAGACAAGCTGCACTCGGGAGGTCATCATGAACAAAAATTACATAAGGAACACTGCGATACTTTTCGCGTCAATGACTATAACAAAAATAATCGGCGCAGTATTCAAGATACCTCTGGCAAACATACTCGGCGGCACCGGAATGGGTTACTTCTCGACAGCGTATGGGCTGTATTCCCCGGTTTTCGCGCTGACAGCCGCCGGGATACCGACGGTAATGATGAGACTCACAGCGCAGAACATCGCCGCCAGCAGACCCGGAAACGCTCTGAAAACGCGTCGTACGGCGCTTATGCTGTTCTCCGCCGCGGGACTTATCGGTACGCTCGTCGTGGCGCTTTTTGCGCGTTTCTTTGCGGAGCATATCGCGTGCTCTCCGGAAAGCACTCCGGCGGTAATCGCTATTGCGCCGGCGGTAATGCTGTGCTGTGTGGCTTCCGTTATACGCGGATATCATGAGGGACTTTCAGACGTTGTGCCCTCCGCTGCAGCAGCTGTCACTGAAGCGCTCTCACGGGCGGTCGTAGGACTTGCGGCGGCTTACGGCGTCGTATTCTGGGCTAAATCAAGGTTTGAATCCGGAATGGATATCTTCGGAATACAGTACGCGGATTATTCCGAGGCATATTCTGCGATACTCCCCGCAGCTGCCGCCGGAGCTGTCATGGCGGTTTCAATAAGCGAGCTTTGCGGGCTTATATCACTACTGCTTACCGACAGGAAACGCCGCAGCTCCGTCCCAAACACCGGAACAACTGACCGCACGCGCGTCATTGCAGCACGTCTTATCCGCGAGATAATCCCGGTCGCTGCTTCTGCGCTCGTCATGAACTGCATTTCGTTCGTGGACCTGCTGACAGTCACCAGAACGCTCAAAAGCTCCGCGCTTACCAACAGCGAATATTTCCTGCGGGAATTCTCCGGGATTATCCCGGAATGCGGCGGAATCGACGGACTTGCTAACTTTATGTATGGAGGCTACACAGGCGTTGCAATGACGGTATTCATGCTTATCCCGTCCTTTGCGGGAATGACTGAAAAAACCGCCCTGCCGGAGATCGCAGCCGCCTGGGAACGCCGGGATATCTCGTCGGCGGCTGAGCACTGCTGCACGATGTTCCGCGCAGCAGCTACCATTGGATTTCCGGCATGCGCGGGAGCAGCCGCACTTGGTCAGCAGCTGCTCATGATGCTCTACAGCAGGCGCGAGGCGGAAGTCATCGTGTGCTCCAATGCGTTTATCGTCCTGTGCCTCGGCGGATTTTTCATGATAATCGCGTCAGCTATGTTCGGGGTGTTCCAGGCGATCGGAAAGGCTCACATCCCGCTGCTGCTCATGACGGCTTCGGTGGGGATCAAGGCGCTGCTGAATCCGATTCTGATGTCCGTTACGCAGCTCAATATTTCGGGGGCTGCGCTCTCCACCGCTGCAGGCTATATTTTCATGTCTGTAACCGGAGCAATTCTTCTTAAAAAGTACCTGTCACCATGTATCAGCATTCCAATGTGCGTACGCAGACCTTTTTTCGGCTCTGTCGCCTGTGCATTGTGCGCTTATGCAGTAAATCTGGTGCTTCCCGACGGTCTGAATAATGCGTTATGCGTTGCAGTTTCAGTGATTTCAGGAGCTTTTGTTTATGGAATATCACTAATTATTAACAGAGATTTTCGTAAAAAGCGCCAATTAATAAAACCTGTCACATTTTTTTTGCAAAAAGACTTGAAAAATCCGTGAAAATAGGGTAATATATAAAAGGTATCGCCATGAAATGGCGTAAATAAAAGCCTCAGCAGGCACGGAGAATGTTATGGTAGATTTTGACTTCAAGGACAGATACAATATCGATGACCTCAGACATATCATCGAATTACTGCGGTCAGAAAACGGCTGTCCCTGGGATAAGGTCCAGACTCACGAAAGCATTCGTACCGACCTCATTGAGGAAACCTACGAGGTATGCGAGGGCATCGACAAGAACAGCCCCGAAATGCTCCGCGAGGAACTCGGCGACCTGCTGTTACAAATCGTGTTCCATGCGCAGATCGAGCGCGAAAACGGTACGTTCGATTTCGACGATGTGTGCAACGACATCTGCCAGAAGCTTGTTTACCGCCACCCGCACGTTTTCGGCGAAGTAAAGGCGGACGACACGGAAACCGTACTGAAAAACTGGGACGCGCTGAAAAAGGAGTCCAAGCACCAGGAGAGCTTCACGGAAACACTGGAGAGCGTTCCGAAAACGTTCCCTGCCCTGCTCCGTGGCGAAAAGCTGTGCAAGCGTGTGTCAAGAGCCGGACTTCCGATAGACGACCCCGCAGAGTGTGTCGCAGACATACGCGCAGGGCTTGATAAGCTGGAGCAGAGCGGCTTTGACAAGGTCAATTCGCAAAATTCACAGACATTAGGAAATTTGCTGTTGGATTTTTGTAATTTGGACAGAATTTTGAAAGTCGATGGCGAAAAAGCCTTGACATATGCGTCAAATGAGTTTATAATAAATTTCAGTCACGCCGAAAATTCCGCATCAGAAAAGGAAAAGAAGCTCGACGAACTTTCTCCGGAAGAGCTCGCGGAAATCAAAAAATCAGTCTTTAGCGGTCGCTGACCGTTAGATTATACAAAATTATTTGGAGGTTTAAACTTATGACAAAGGCAGAATTAGTAACATCTTTAGCAGAGAAGTCCGGTCTTACCAAGAAGGATTCCGAGAAGGCTCTCGCAGCTTTCATTGAGACCGTAACCGATACACTTGCAAAGGGCGAGTCCATCCAGCTGGTTGGCTTCGGTACATTTGAGGTACGCGAGCGTGCAGCTAGAGAGGGTATCAACCCCAGAACAAAGACTAAGATCGAGATCGCTGCTACAAAGGTTCCTGCATTCAAGGCAGGCAGAGCTCTCAAGGACGCTGTAAGCAAGTAATTTCTGCGTCTTGCGACATAAGAAACCAAGCGGTAGGCATCTTGCCTGCCGTTTTTGTTTCAGGAGGTTTTTATGAGATTAGACAAGTATTTAAAGGTTTCAAGGCTCATCAAGCGCCGCACCATTGCGAATGAGGCATGTGACGCCGAGAAGGTCAGCGTGAACGGAAAGCCCGCCCGCGCTTCCTACGACGTCAAGGAGGGCGACCTCATCGAAATAAACATCGGTGCAAAGCCGCTTAAAGTAAAGGTGCTCGATGTAAGGGAGTTCACCAAGAAGGAGGACGCTGCGGCGCTCTACGAGGTAGTTCAGTGATGTCCTGAGCATATCCCCTGCCCTGTCCGCATATGATGTACAAATAAGGCAGGAGGTACACCATGAGCAACGAAAATCAGCACACTCTTATTCTTGAAAACCGCAGCGAAATACGTATGACCGGAGTCAAGGACATCGGCAGCTTCTCTGATACAAAAATAATTCTGGACACTGCTCTGGGCGAGCTTACGGTCAGGGGCGAGGAGCTTCACGTTATCGGGCTTGACCCGGAAACCGGGGATTTCTCAATGACCGGGCGCGTAAAAAGCCTTATGTACAGCAGTTTCAGCAGCCGCGACAACATTTTCAGGAGGTTGTTCCGGTGAGCTATTCTGTAACTGAGTGCTTTATGGCGGCGTTCGCTGCCGGCCTTGTTTTCGCTCTGGTATACGAGGCACTGCGTATCATCCGGGTAGTGCTTCCGTTCCGGACGGTCACTTTCGTGTGTGATATCGCGTTCTTCCTGCTGGCTGCGATCGTAGTTACCAGGCTCTCGCTTGCTATGGGAAATTATGTGCGCTGGTCCCTGGTTTTCGGGTTCGGCGCTGGTATTTTTGCATATATCAACACTATCGGCAGACTGTTCAATCTGCTGGAGAATGCAGTCGCTTCCGCTGTGCGCAGCGCTCTTTCTGCTATTTTCGGAGCGACAGGACGTTTTGCTGCAAAAGTATTTAGAGCAATTGCACATACAGCGTCCGGCTGTTTTGGGAAAATCACCAAAATTTGCACCGCCAATGTAAAAAAACTGCATAAGCCCTTGCAAAAACGCCATCAAATAGTGTATAATAAAGAATATCGCAAGGGGAAAAGTATGCGCGAAATCAACTCCGGGGGAAGTGAAACAGGACATGTCATTAAAGCTCAGGTCAGACGAAGCAGTAACACCTAAAAGACGAAGCGGTTTCGTTCGTGTTGCGGCATTTTCTGCGTTTATTCTGCTGGCGGTGTTCGTTGTGGTATCCATCGTTTCCTCCAACATGAAGATCAGCAACTATCAGGCGCAGTACGAGGAGCTTGTGGCTCAGACCTCCGCGGTCGAGGACAGCAACGACGAGATACGCCGTTACCTCGACGAAGATGCAGACATGGACGAATACATTGAGAATATGGCGCGCGACAAACTGGATTATGCGCGGCCAGACGAACGTGTATACTATATTGTTCCCGACTCTGGAAACTGATATAGCGCGGCGGCTTCGGCTGCCGCTTTTTTCACTTTTACTCCAGAGGGTATTGACAGATTATGGTGCATAGTTTAAAATAGAAGTATCATAAAAACAAAGGAGTTCTCATGCATTTTCTGACGAAAATCCTCAAAAAGGTCTTTAACCGCACCGTTGTCTGCTTCCTCGGAATAATTGTTCAGATAACATATCTCGTTTTCATATTTCTGACCTTCGGCACGCTGTATACCTATTCCTACTTCGTGTTCCTGGGACTTGGCGCGGCGCTTTCGCTTTATATCTACAACACCGACATAAATCCCAGCTACAAGATGGCGTGGATATTCGTTATCCTGTCGTTCCCGATTTTCGGCGTGATGTTCTATATTTTCTTCGGGAACAGCCATTCCGGCGACCGTATTCGCAAGCGAATGATGCAATACAACGACGAAGCCAAACTGCACCTCCCGCAGGACGAAAACATCATGAACCGCCTTCACTGGGACGATTACGGCGTGGAGCGACAGGCAAAGTACCTCTATAATTACGGCGGTTATCCTGTATACGACAGTACGGAAACCAGCTACTTTCCCTCCGGCGAGGAGAAATTCTCCGCGATGATAGAGCAGCTTGAAAAGGCGCGGCGCTTCATTTTCCTGGAGTACTTCATCATATCCGAAGGGATAATGTGGGGGACTATCCTTGAAATTCTGGAACGCAAGGCTGCGGAGGGCGTGGACGTCCGGCTGATTTACGACGATATCGGCTGCCTGCTGACGCTTCCCTACAAATACAACGAGGAACTGGAGCGGCGCGGGATTAAGTGCCGCGTGTTCAATCCATTCCGTCCGGTGTGGTCGGCGAAAATGAACAACCGCGATCATCGTAAAATACTGGTTATAGACGGGCACACGGCGTTCACCGGCGGCATTAACCTCGCGGACGAGTATATCAACGAAAAGCAGAAATACGGTCACTGGAAGGACAGTGCTGTCATGCTGCGCGGAGAGGCAGTCTGGAGCTTCACTGTTATGTTCCTTACGATATGGAATTATCTGACCGAAAGTCACTCCGACGACATGGAAAAGTACCGCCCTATCCCGGACGAGATCGCGGATATCCACGGCGAGGGCGTTGTAGTCCCCTACACTGACAGCCCGCTGGACGACGAACCTGTCGGCGAGAACGTCTATCTGAACGTCATCAACAGCGCGGAAAATTACGTCTACATCACCACTCCCTATCTGGTAATAGACAACGAAATGCAGACCGCGCTGATACTGGCGGCGAAAAGCGGCGTGGACGTACGGATAATCACTCCGCACATTCCGGACAAGTGGTTCGTTTTCGCCGTGACCAGGGCGCATTACCGGAAGCTGCTGAAATACGGCGTAAAGATCTATGAATACACGCCGGGATTTATCCACGCAAAGAACTTCATTTCAGACGACAAGGCGGCTGTCGTCGGGACGATAAACCTGGATTTCCGCAGCCTGTACCTGCATTTTGAGTGCGCCGCATGGATGTACAAGTGCGACTGCATCTCCGACATAAAGCTCGACTACCTGGAAACGCTTCGCCAGTGCCAGGAGATAAGCTACTCCGACTGCATTCATATCAACATCTTCAGACGTATCGGCAGAGCGATTTTACGGCTATTCTCCCCGATGATGTAAATAATCCCCGGAAGCTCTCGCTCCCGGGGATTTTTCATACTATCTGATTTATCTGGTTAAGGTCGGTTATTATGTGGTCTATGCGCAGTCCGTCGGGAGCGGGCTTGTTTTCCGGGTCGTACCAGCAGCAGGCTATCCCGGCGTTATTCGCGCCCTTTATGTCGCTCGTCAGCGAATCGCCGACTATGATGACCTCTTCCCTGCCCTCGGTTATCTGTGAGAATACGCGGTCGAAATACTCGTTATACGGCTTCTCCGCGCCGACTACATCGGATATGAATATCCCATTGAACAGCTTGTCAAGCCCGGATTTACGCAGCTTCCTGTCCTGCGCCGTGAACGAACCGTTTGTCACGGCGTACTGCTTTATCCCGCGGGATTTCAACGACTTCACCAGCTCGTAGGAATTGTCGTTGAAGAAAATATGATCTCCCAGCGTCTGCTGATAGAGCCTGTTGAACTCCTCAGTTCTGGCGCATATGCCGTACTTCTCAAAGAAATCCGCGAAACGCCGCAGGAACAGCACCGGCTTCGTGATCTCTCCGCGCTCCAGCATACGCCAGTAGCCGTCGTTTATTACGGAATAAGCCTCGACCATTTCGTCGGTGCATTCGCCTAAATTCAGTTTCTGGAAGCACTCCTTTATCGCCGCGTTTTCGGATTTCAGAAAGTTCAGCAGAGTGCCGTCTATATCCCAGAGAATTGCCTTGTACATAGTCACCTCGTATAAATTCAGCCGCACGGGAATTCGCACGGCTGATGTGTTTTACTTCTTTGTCTTGGCTTCTGCCTTTAAGCGCAGGTCGCGCTCCAGGATCACCTTTCTCATACGAATGCTCTTGGGTGTTACCTCAACAAGCTCGTCGTCCTGAATGAAGTCCAGGCACTCCTCAAGGCTCATCTGCTTCGGCGGGATAAGGTGCAGCGCGTCATCAGAGCCGGAAGCGCGGGTGTTTGTAAGGTGCTTCTTCTTGCAGACGTTGATAACGATATCGCCAGCCTTCGGTGAAACGCCGACGATCATGCCCTCGTAAACCGGAACGCCGGCGCCGATGAACAGCGTACCACGCTCCTGCGCGTTGAACAGACCGTATGTGATGGACGGACCGGTCTCCCATGCGACAAGGGAGCCTACGGTTCTTCTCGGAATATCGCCGAAATACGGCTTGTAGCTGTCGAATGTGGAGTTCATGATACCCTCGCCCTTGGTATCAGTCATAAACTCACCGCGATAACCGAACAGACCTCTCGATGGAACGAGGAATTCCAGGCGGGTACGGTTTCCGATCGGGTGCATGGATATCATCTCGCCCTTGCGCACGCCCATGCTCTGCATTACAGAACCGACGGAATCAGCGGGCACGTCAACGACAAGTCGCTCAACAGGCTCGCATACAACACCGTCTATTTCCTTTGTCAGAACACGCGGTGTGCTGACGGAAAGCTCATAACCCTCGCGGCGCATGGTTTCGATGAGTATAGACAGGTGCATCTCGCCGCGGCCCGCTACGTTGAATGCGTCCAGTGTGTCGCTGTCAGATACGCGCAGGGACACGTCCTTGAGAGTTTCCTTCATCAGGCGCTCGCGGATCTGACGGGAGGTTACGAACTTACCCTCTCTGCCGGCGAACGGGCTGGTGTTTACGGAGAATGTCATTTCTACGGTCGGCTCGGATATCTTAACGAAAGGAAGCGGCTCCGGAGCATTTATGGAGCAGATGGTCTGACCGATGGTAACGCCCTCGATACCGGAGAAGCATACGATATCGCCTACCATAGCCTCGTCAACTTCTACCTTGTTCAGACCCTCAAACTGGTACAGGGAAACTATCTTGCTCTTGAACGGAGCAGTACGGTTGTGATGATCGCATACGATAACTTCCTGGTTCTTGCGCATCTTACCCCGCTCAATACGTCCGATAGCGATCCTGCCGACGTACTCGTTATAGTCGATGGAGCTTACAAGTACCTGAAGCTCGCCGTCGGGGTCGCCCTCGGGAGCGGGAATGTGCTCAACGATCTTGTCGAACAGCGGCTTGAAGTCAGTACCCATCTGGTCGGGGTCATAGCTTGCAAGTCCGAGTCTGCCGGAGCAGAAGATGACCGGGCTGTCGATCTGCTCTTCGGAAGCGTCCAGGTCAAGGAGCAGCTCCAGTACCTCGTCAACGACCTCCTTGTTACGTGCGTCGGGGCGGTCGGTCTTATTAACGACAACTATTATCTTGTGACCAAGCTCCAGCGCCTTCTGGAGTACGAAACGCGTCTGGGGCATGGTTCCTTCGAAAGAGTCAACCAGCAGCAGTACGCCGTTTACCATCTTGAGGATACGCTCTACCTCGCCGGAGAAATCGGCATGGCCAGGGGTATCGACAATGTTTATCTTAACGCCGTTGTACATGCAGGAGGTGTTCTTCGCAAGGATAGTAATTCCTCGCTCACGCTCAAGTGCGTTGCTGTCCATTACGCGGTCGCTTACGACCTGGTTCTCACGGAAAGCGCCGCCCTGCTTCAGCATTTCGTCTACCAGGGTGGTCTTACCGTGGTCAACGTGGGCAATGATCGCAATGTTTCTTAAATCGTTTCTTACCAATGTTCTCACATTCCTTTATAAAATAGATTGTTTTGTTTTACACTGTTTTTTATTATACTACTTTTTTTTCCACTCTACAAGATGTCCGGAAAAATTCTGTAGATTTGATTATAATAAACGATTGTAGAGCAAGGTTTTTGTGTATTTTCACAGCGTTTTTTCTCACAATATGGCTTCAGAAAAGAAAAACAGGCGAGTAGACGCCCGTTTCAACTTGTCGAAAAAATCGGTTTTGCCCACGAAGCGGGCATTTAAAATCCGTTTTTTGCCACGGGTCTCCCGTGGCAAAAAACACTTCTATCCGCACAAGTGTGCGGTTTGTCGGCGATGCCGACAAACCGTACGCACCGGGCGGATGTTCGGCGGAAAAGTCACTTTAGTGACTTTCAGTCTGTCGAAAAAGTCCAGCAAAAGCTGGGCTTTTTTTCGTAAATATGGTATAATAAAAAAGGGTGATAAAATG
>CAKSHT010000048.1 GCA_934457235.1 uncultured Oscillospiraceae bacterium | reverse complement strand
AAGTGAACACAGCCTCAGCCGCGCGCTGTACCGGATAGGATACGCCGTTGAACTTGCTGCCCTGGCGTCTGTTCCAGAGGTCTGCTATCTTTACGTCGTTGCCCTTGCTGTCCTTCTGTATAAGCTCCTCGGGGACGATGGTGTAGCCACAGCGTGTGCCGGTGAAGCCCGCAGTCTTGGACAGGGAGCATATCTCGATGGCGCACTTCTTAGCGCCCTCTACCAGATAAATACTTCTGGGGAGGTCGGCCTCGGTGATGAACGCCTCGTAGGCTGCGTCGAAGATGATAACTGCGTCGTTTGCCAGCGCGTAGTCCACCCATTCCTTGAGCTGCGCCTTGGTGTAGACGGAGCCGGTGGGGTTGTTCGGTGAGCAGAGGTAGATTATGTCAGCCTTGACGTCCTTGGGAGGCATTGCGGCGAAGCCGTTTTCCTCGGTGGAGTTGGCGTAGACCACGTTATTGCCGCTCATGATGTTGCTGTCAACGTAAACGGGGTAAGCCGGGTCGGTAACGACAACGGT
Source organism: uncultured Oscillospiraceae bacterium (assembly GCA_934457235.1). GTDB lineage: Bacteria > Bacillota > Clostridia > Oscillospirales > Ruminococcaceae > CAG-115. The sequence continues at coordinate 14,051 of CAKSHT010000048.1, read as the reverse complement.
GTTGCCCTCGCCGAAGATGTCGATGATGTTGCCGCAGTCGCTCTTTGCGCCGTCGCTGATGTGGATAACAGCCGGGTCAACGTCAGCGCCGAAGCTCTTGTAGTAGTTGGAAACCGCGTCGCGCAGAAAGTCGTATCCGGCACCGCTGTCCTCGTATCCGCGGAACGTTTCCTTAACGCCCATCTCCTTTGCAGCCTTGACCATAGCGTCAACTACGACCGGAGCCAGGGGCTGTGTTACGTCGCCGATACCCATTCTGATGAGGTTTGCTTCCGGGTGAGCGGCGGAATACGCCTTTACGCGCTTGCCGATATCAATGAAGAGGTAGTTCTTCTTCAGGTTGAAGAAATTTTCATTTAACTTTGCCATTTTGCCTGTTCCTTTCTTATTGTTCATTAATTCCTATGGAATTAGTCCAAACTATATTTTACAATATTTCTGCCGGTTTGTCAACGGCTTTTTGCGTTCCGAAGCAAAATACCGCTTGAAAAATCCATGTGGATATGCTATACTGTATCTATCCGACAAACGGAAAATCAATTTCAGCGAGGTAATCCAATGCCGATAATCTATGACGAGAAAAAGCGCGTATTCAAGCTTGACACCCCGAATACGACATATGCGTTCCATGTGACCAATTCCAACAACCTGCTGCACTTGTATTACGGCGCGTACATACCGGAAACGGATATCACGCACATGCTGCGTATCCCGAACGACGAACCGTTCGTACCCGCTACACATGACGGAATGGGTCCGCACTCCTTCGACTGCGCGGCTATCGAATTCCCGACCAGCGGCGTTGCGGATTTCCGTGAGCCGTGCATGCAGCTGATGGACAAGTACGGCATGTCCGCATGCGAATGCTATTTCGACAGCTATGCGATATTCAGGGGCAAGAAGAAACTCCAGGGACTTCCCGCGACCTACGCCAACACAGACGACGAGGTAACGAGCCTGGAAGTATACTGCAAGGATCCCCACAACGGACTTGAGATAACCCTCCAGTACAGCGTATTTGAGAAGCTTGACGTCATCACCCGCTCCGTCAAGGTAAAGAACGGCGGCGCCGACCCCATCGAACTCCGCAGACTGCTCTCCACCTGCGTGGAACTCGACAGCAAGGATTACGACATGATAACCCTGTACGGCACCTGGGCAAGAGAGCGCCATGTACAGCGCAATCCCCTGCACTTCGGAAAGCAGCTTGTGGACAGCTGCCGTGGCTCAACAAGTCACGCTCACAACAACTTCATCGCCATCGTTGACCACAAGGCTACCGAGGATTACGGCGACTGCTACGGCTTTGCGCTCTGCTATTCCGGAAGCTTCGTTGCTGGCTGCGAGGTCAACCAGTACGAAAAGACCCGCGTGTTCTCCGGAATCAACCCGTATGATTTCAGCTGGCACCTTGACCTCGGCGAGGAATTCCAGGCGCCGGAAGTCATTATGGTATTCTCCGCGAACGGTATCGGCAACATGAGCCGCACATTCCACGATGTAATGAGAAACAACCTCACCCGCGGCAAGTGGAAGGACATCCGCCGCCCCATTCTCATCAACAACTGGGAAGCGACTTACTTCAACTTCGACACCGACAAGCTGCTTGACATCGCGCGCGAATCCGCCAAAGCAGGCATTGAAATGCTGGTAATGGACGACGGCTGGTTCGGCCACCGCAACGACGACAAATCCTCACTTGGCGACTGGTTTGTGAACGAAAACAAGATAAAGGGCGGACTGAAGCACCTTGTTGACGAGGTGAACAAGCTCGGTCTGAAATTCGGTATCTGGTTCGAGCCAGAGATGATAAGCCCGGACAGCGAACTGTACAAAGCGCACCCCGACTGGTGCATACATATTCCGGGACGTCCCCGCACCACCTGCCGTTCGCAGCTGGTCATCGACTTCTCCCGCAAGGACGTCCGCGACTACATCTACGACCAGATGTACAAGATACTGTCCTCCGCGAACATTGAGTACGTCAAGTGGGACATGAACCGTCAGCTCTGCGAAGTCGGAAACGAAGTGCTCCCTCCCGAAAGACAGCGCGAGATCTGGCACCGCTACGTTCTGGGCGTCTACGAGATACAGGAACGTCTGCTGACCGACTTCCCCGACCTGCTGCTTGAGAACTGCGCAGGCGGCGGCTCCAGATTCGACGCCGGCATGCTGTACTATTCGCCGCAGATCTGGTGCTCTGACGACACCGATGCAATTGAACGGCTTAAGATCCAGTACGGTACTTCCCTGTGCTACCCATGCTCCTGCTTCGGCGCGCACGTTTCCGACAGCCCGAACCACTGCGTAGGACGTATCACTCCGTTTGAGACCAGAGGCCGCGTTGCAATGGTAGGTACATTCGGCTACGAGCTGGACATCACGAAGATCTCCGACGACGACAAGTGGAATATCCGCAAGCAGATCGAGGAGTTCAACAAGTACAACCCGCTGGTACGCATCGGCGACCAGTACCGCATAGGAAATCCCTTCGACAACGACCGATTCGACGCATGGGAATTCGTTGCCAAGGACAAGAGCGAAGCGCTGCTTGAGTACATTCAGGTACTCAAGGAACCTAGCGTATTCCTGCACCGTATCCGCCTGGTAGGTCTTGAAAAGGGCTGCTGGTACAAGCACGAGGAGACCGGACGCGTATACAGTGCGGAGGTGCTCATGAACAGCGGCTTTGATATCCCGTCCCTGTGGGGAGATTTCCAGAGCTACATCGCGCATTTCATCAAGGTAGAAAAGTAATCGCAAAGCGCCCGGCGCAGTAAACCGGGCGCTTTTCTGATACGGAAAGGAGCAGGCATGGCTGGAATTTTTATCCCGAAAAGAATAAGCACCGCGCTCCGTCGTATCTACACCGACAGAGTGACCGTGATATGCGCCCCGGACGGCACCGGGAAATCCACCCTGCTCCGGGAATTCACCGGGCGCACCCGGCGCAGCGGGATATCAATACGCTTCATAACCTCCGCGGACAGCGCCAGCGACTGTTTCTCGCAGATATGCATGCACATTATCGGGAAGCCCTCTAACGAGCCGATAACTGACAGGGAATCCGCGATACTCCGGGAACAGTTCGCTGCGGCGGAGCACAAGGAGCTTGTGCTGATAATCGACTGCGAGTACTCCGCGGAAACGCTCCTCGGTAATATGCGCACCGCCCGGCTTCTCGCAGAACATGGAAACGCGCATTTTGTGTTCATATGCAGCTCGATAAGCCATAATTACCGTCAGCTTGCGCAGTCGCTGAAATTCACGATAAACGACCGCGAAAGCCTTGCAATGAACCCGGACGAGATCGCGGAATACGCCAGAATGTGCGCGGTCTCCGTGAACGTATCAGATGTGTATTCCTCCTGCGGCGGCGCATTTCTCGGAACACGGCTGTGCTTCATGCTGGCGCAGGAAGGACTTGAATACACCGGAATGAACACCGCAGGCAGGCTGCTCCGCGCCGTTCTGGAGGGACAGTCCGTCCGCATGCACGGCGCGCTTGTCATTGCGTCGGCGTTCGGGGAATTATCTCCGGATTTCTGTGCAGAGCTTCGGTCGTTCAGCTCCATCAACGATTTTTTCGGTGCCGGACTTATCGAGTCAACTGCGGTTTTCGAGCAGCTGAAAAAGCTCAACAGTATAATCCAGCTGATAGATATAAACCTGCGGCGACGCACCGCGCGCTTCCACCCCATACTCAGAAGCGCCGTATACAGGCTGTTTCTCCGTTTACCGGAGAACGTAAGGCACGACATACGCATTTGCTTCGGCAGAGAATACCGCCGTACCGGGAACGATTACTACGCATTCTGCGAATACTTCCTTTCCGGAGAGTACGAGCTTGCGGCGGGGATACACAACAACGAGCGCATAACCTATTCCCTGCTCATAAGGAGCCGCGGAATGCTGGAGCGCTATGTGAATGAATGCCCGCTGAGCTGCAAGCCCGCCATACCGCGTATGCTGCGTATCTGCGCGATGCTCATGCACACTGATCTGAAACCCAGGATACAGGCAAGATTTGCCGAGATAATAACGTACATAACAAACGCCACGGAGTACACGCCGTCGGAGCGCCGCAGCCTGCTCAGCTATGCATATGCGCTGCGTACAAGCGAAGACCTTTACGTCCTTGACAAAATGGGGGCGAACATAATGCGTGCCTATGAAATGTTCCGCAGCAGGCACGAGTATGATCAGTCGCTCTTCTCCTGGAACATGTATTCACCGACCGTTTTCTTCCTGCTGCACCGGCGGGGGTATTCGATACAGACCGAAATCGCGCAGTTCACACGATATCAGCACATGTACACAGAAATGCTGGATCACGGCAGATACACAGAAATCATCTTTTCAGGCGAAGCAAAGTATGTCCGTGGCGACCTGAGCGGAGCGCTGGAACTACTGTCCGCTGCAGCGTCGCTTGCAACCGGAAAATACCGCATATCCACGCGTATCACCGCGATGTACTGCGCCGCCAAGTGCTGTCTTTTTATGGGAGACTACATGAAGTTCTTTGAATACGTCGATGGAATACACAGTATTGAGCGCGCTTACTTCAGCCGCGAGGAAGGAAACTGCGCCAGGCTCATGACCGGGCTGCTGAGTATCCTGCGCGGCGGCGGCATGGAGGACAGCTGGTACGCGCTCTGCGCAGACGACAGCGATCCGCTGATGAACCGTTTCACAGCGCCGTATTTTTCGATGATACACACGGAATATCTGACGCGCTCCGAGCAGTACGACCTGCTGTGCAGCAACATTCCGCAATACATAAAATCTGCGGCGGACGCCGGAAACGAAGCCGCTGGAATAAAGCTGCGGCTTTTCATATCGCATGCGCTGATGGAAGTCGGAAGATACGACGAAGCTATACAGTATTCAGCAGAGTCGCTCGAAGCAGCGGCGGTAAACCAGATGCCGACCGTACCCGCAGAATTCCACGCGCTCTATCCGGAGTTCTTCGGGCAGATAAGGGGGCTTGTCGGCGCTGAATTGCAGCCTTTCATCGACCGGGTTATACAGACCGGAAACGTGTTTCTGCGCGGTAGGGAAACCATACGCAGCTACGAAATAACGTACCTTTCGAACATGCGGCAGGACAATTTCGCAGAGCATTTCCTAGTGCCGCTGAAAAGACTGATATCCTCGACTGATTGTTTACGCCGTGAACTCGGACTGTCGGAAAAAGCGTATGCTTATGCGATAATGGCGGCGTCCGGGGTATCCAACCAGGAAATGTGCAGTCTGTTCGGAGTAACTCCAGACAGCATAAAGAGCAGCCTTAAAAGAACATACACCGCCCTTGGCGTAAAAAATCGCCGCGGTCTTATCGGGTTGCTGCCGACATTAAAATAACAAAGGCGCTGTTTATACAGCGCCTCAGCTTGTCGAAAAAATCGAATTTGCCCGCGAAGCGGGCTTTTAAAATCCGTTTTTTGCCACGGGTTTCCCGGGGCAAAAAACACTTCTATCCGCACAAGTGTGCGGTTTGTTGGCTTTGCCAACAAACCGTGCGCGCAGGGCGGATGCTTCGGCGGAAAAGTCCCAACGGGACTTTTTCGACGGTCTCAAAGGCGCTGTTTATACAGCGCCTTTGTTTATTCTTCCAACGACGTTTCTTCGTCCGTCGAATCGCTTCCCTGCTCCGCGGAAGCCTGCTGCCCCTCTGCGGCACGCGCTTCGTCGCGGCGCCTTATCCAGTCGCAGACAAGTACCATTATCGCAAGTCCCATCATTCCGGCGGCAGTGAGCATCAGACCGGTGCTCAGTCCCGCGGGCTTGAAATCAAGTACGATAGTGTGCTTACCCGCCTTCACCGGAACAGTGATAAGCGAATCGGAAAGGCAGGTATTCCAGCCGACGTTTTCACCGTCTACAGTGACTGTCCAGCCCTCCTCCGCCGGAATGGTCGTGAACAGCGCGCAGTCCTCCGCCGCGTCTACCTCAAGCTGCAATGTGCATCCGCCTGTACGTGTGAGCTTAGTGTCTGCGTTGAGCTGCTGCATCGTATCGTCGAACCTGGCAAGCGCGTTCTCGTCAATATAGTAGAACCACGCGTTAGTGAAGTACACCGCCTTGTCAAGCAGCTTCAGCTTCACGCGGAATTCCTCGCCCTTGCTGAACGTTCCGAGATACTCTATGCTGTAGTTCTCATACAGGAAGTAATTCCCGCGGTAGATATCGTTGACATAGAGCTGCGTTTCCCGCTCGTACTTCGTCGGGAGGTACATATATACCGGGCCGTCCGCCTGCGCGGTCACAGTATATTCTATCCACGCGTCTGCGTCCTCGTTGGATTTCTTGTAGCTGTAGTGCGCGTCCGTTGTGGAGCCGATACGGATATTATTGCTGTCAAACTCAACGTCGTCGATCGGCTTGAATACCGTAGACCCCTTGTTTCCGGATAGCATCATCGCAAGCTTGTTCTGAGCCTGGAACGGCGAGTACTCGTTCATACTGAAGCCGATTATATCCTCGGAAGCCAGGTATGCTATTCCGAGCGCGTCGGAATTTTCATACACCTTTATCGCCGTGTCGGTTTCCACGGGTATCGTTTCAGTGTAGGGCACCGAGCGTTCATTGGTCGCCAGAATGTACTTGACTCCGAAAATATCGTCCGTCAGCATGGTTGCGCCGTCGTATCTCGTGTAATGCTCGCGCCCGGCGTATCCAAGGGATTTCAGCAGCTCGATAGCCTTTGCGTTCAGCGTACTGGAGCTGTGGCTCATGCCGTACATTCTCAGCGCTATCGGATCGTTCACGCAGCGGTGGAACGTCTTTTCCATGCGGTAGAAGCCGTCATCCATCTCGTGTATCTGCTCGGTGACATTGCGGGTCAGCGGGATATCCCAGCGGTAGCTCTCGCGGGTGGAAAATACGATGTCGTCGTGCATCTGATAAAGCGACTGCGCCGTATTCAGTCCGGCTTCTGCGCATACGAACGCCGCCAGAACAATGCACATCGGCTTTCTGGCGCCGTACTTTTTGTAAGCCCATGCCAGTATCATGACCGCCGCCAGAATTATCAGCGGGATAACGATAGTCGTCACTGCGTCGTAATACTCGCTGTCGTCCGCGAGATCCGCATACAGCAGCATAGCCATCAGTATAACGAAAGCCGTACCGAAGCTGCGTCCGCGTATCCTGCCGATATTCTCGAACGCCTGCGCTCCGAAGATGACGAGCAGGAAGCTCATCATGAACGAATAGCGGTAGGGCAGCCAGTTAGGCATCTGACCTCCGTGCCACAACATATCCACCGGGCGGATATACATGCAAAGCACCATCAGTCCCAGGAAAACTCCGCCGGAAATCCGCTCCCTTGCGGAGAACTTACGGCATGTGAAGTACATGACAGCGCACACCAGAGCCAGCGTACCACAATAGAGTATCGGCATGCCCTCCATGCGCACGGTGTCGTATTCCGTCGGGAAGAGCTTGATGAAGATATCTGCGATATTGAAGTTCTCAGCCAGCGAGTAATCCGGGTCGGAGAACTCGAACTTGCCGTTGGAAAGCGACTTGTAAACCGGCAGCAGCATGAAGCAGGACATGAGTATCGCGCAGACGGAGCCTGCGCCGTACATCAGCACGGAGCCGCAGTACTCGCCAAAACATCTGTTCCTGCTCTTTCCGGAAGCGAGGTACCACGCGAAATACAGCGCCGAAAAAATACCGGTCATATATCCGATATAGAAATTCGCGGCAAAGATGTACACCAGTGAAACGACATACAGAATGAACCTGCGTTTGTCGCAGATACGCTCGACGCCCATCGTTATCAGCGGCAGAGCCACCAGACCGTCCAGCCACATGGGATTCATAGTCTGTACGATAAAGAACCCGCACAGCGCCCACATGACAGAGAATACAACGGTGGTCATGCGGCTGTATCCGCGGTGCTTCCGCAGGAAGAACGCCGCAGTAAGACCTGCCGCACCCGCCTTGGCGAGCATCATGGTCATAAGACCCTCGGTTATCATCTCGCGTGGATATACCCACACCAGGAAGTTGAACGGGCTTGCCAGGTAGTACCCGATTATCCCCATGAATTCGCCGGAAAGGTTTCTGCTCCAGCTGTACCAGATGCTTTCGTCCCCGGCGAACACGTCGTACATGTAGTCGTAGTAATACACATACTGGGCGTTGAGGTCGAGGGAAAGCACCGAGCGCTGACCGAACGGCCACACCTGGAATATGATATACGATACGAACAGAATTGCCACAGGCAGCAGAAAAGACAGCCAGTACGCCCGGCTGTCTGCTATCGCTTTTCCAATGCGGCCGAATACGCGCTTAGCCGCTGCAAGTGTCGAGTTATTTTCCATCTTCCAGCTCCTTTCCGCCGGCTCTGCGGGATATTATATACCGCGGCCGCTGCTTAATCTCTTCGTAAATCTTTGAGAGATAGCAGCCGATTATGCCGACGCCAAGCATTACGCACGCTCCGGTTATGAGTATCAGAAGTATCACCGTTGAGAAGCCCTCTGCGGCCTGTCCGCAGAAGTATTTCACCAGGGTCTGTATGCCGAGCACCAGCGCCATGATACCGAATATCACGCCGACCCATGTTATAATGCGTATCGGCATATCCGTGAACGATGTGATGTTGTTTATCGCGAACCGGAACAGGCTCTTCATGCTGAATTTGCTCTTTCCGGCGGAGCGGGGCTGCACGTCGAACTCCACGCGCTCCGTGGTAAATCCGACCCAGCTTGAAAGCGCCCGGAAGAACGTGATGCGCTCCGGCAGCTCGTTCAGCGCGTTTATGACCTTTCTGTCCATCAGCTTGAAATCGCTGGCGCCGTCCAGGTTTATGCCGGAGGAGGTTTTCATCATCTTGTAGAAGCTACGGGCGAACAGCTTGTGAAACAGTCCCTCTCTGCCGCGTGAACGTTTGACCGCCTCAACTACCTCGGCGCCGCCCTGCCACAGGGAGTACATCTCCGGTATAAGCTCCGGCGGGTGCTGAAGGTCGCAGTCTATGCAGACTGCACAGTCGCCACGGGCGTTCTTCAGCCCGGCGAATATCGCGCCCTCCTTGCCGAAGTTCCGGGAAAATCCCAGACCGCGGACGCAGGGATCGTTCTCATTCGCGGCGCATATCTCCGCCCAGGTTCCGTCCCTTGAGCCATCGTCAATGAATATCAGCTCGTACGGGATATCAGCGCTGCGGAGAATCCCGGCAATCGTGTCCGCTGTACGGCGGATATTCTCTTTTTCATTGAAAGATGGGATTATTACTGACAGCATTGCCGAATTTTCACGCTCCATTATTCACCGATTATCTTCACGAGAACCGTTTTTTCGCGGCAGCCGTCGAAATCGCCGTACATTATATACTGCCTGGGTCCAAGCTCCAGGCGTCCGTCTGTTATGGGCACTATGACGCTGGCGCCGAGAAGCATCTGCTTCATGTGCGCCGCCCCGGCGCTGGAATAATCCACTTTGTACTCGCTCTCTCCGGGCACGATCTTTTTCAGCATCTCCGACCAGTCTGCGTAGAGCTGCTCACGGTCGTTCTCCAGGAACACCGCCGATGTGGTGTGCTGTGAATACACAACGCATAATCCGTCGGTTATAAGGCTCCTGCGGACGCACTCCTCCACCTCGTACGAAAGGTTAAGGAACTGCTCCGGATCTTCGCTCGTTATGATAAGCTGCTGTCTGTAGGTTTTCATGTTCATGCCCTCCTCTACTCTTTTTCACGCACTGTGAGTACTCCGCTTTCAAGCGAAGCGTGTATCAGATTTCCGCCGCCGTTAAAGCTGTACATATAGCTGCCGGGGAAGCTTCCACTGATGAGGTCAGTTTTCAGCTCCCCGGTATTTGTTTCAAAATCAAGCGCAACGCTGCTCCCTTTCGGGAAGATAATTTCGGCGCTGCCAGTACGGGACTGCACCGTGCTCCCCGCGATCACGCTGTAAAAATCCAGCGTGATATTGCCGCTGCCCGTCGCCAGGCTGCACAGGGAACGCGTATTCTCGGAAACTATCGCGCCGCTGTTGGTAACTACGGTTATATGGTCGCTGTCCACATCGCCGAGGTTCACATTTCCGGTCGCGGTGTATATCACGATGTCCCGGTAGTATTCCCGCGGGAGATACAGCCGCAGCCCGTAGCCGCCGGTATCCCCGGCGAACAGCGAAATAACGAACTCGCTGCTCTCGGTTATGGTCAGCAGATTGTCGCCAAGCTCCGCAGTCAGCGGAACGTCGTTCTGCCACTCGCAGCGGATCTTTGCGCCGTCATATGGTATAACAGTCACCGGCGTTTTCAGAAGATCCACCCGGATATACTCGCACAGCGGATATTCATCGTCGCCGCCGCGCGCCGAACCAAGGCTCTTGCCGGGTATCATGACCGCCAGAGCAGTGAAAGCCACGGCGAGTATCCCGGTAATTATCAGCCATCGAAATACAGCACGCCTCAAACCAACACCCCCAGCTACAGCGGCTTCCAGCCAAGCAGGATATCGCAGCGCCTGCGCACCCTGATATACAGCCGTGATATCAGAAGTCCCAGCTCTACCGCCAGTGCACCGCAGAACGCCGCCCAGAATGCCGCGGCAAGTCCGCCGAACAGCATGGTCTCCGCCGAAAGGGAGGTCACGATGAACTGCGCGTCAAACAGCTTCACGGCAAACCCGAACACGCAAACCATTATACCCGCCGGAATGCCGAACGCCGCGGCGCACAGCAGCGCCAGAACTACGGCAAAAACCGCCAGGAACAGCACGGCGAAGCCAGAGCCGATCATCATGACCTTGAATTTCTTCACATGTTCACCGCCGTTTCAGTCAGTACCTGCGCCGAGTTACTCAGCAGTTTCCTCCGGGGACTTCTTCCACTTTCTTGTGAGCATCGGCAGGAGCATTCCGCCGAGCGCGTTTCCGAGGACTACCACAGTGACGAAAGCTGCGTTTCGCAGCGAGAATGTATCCGGTCCGATAGCCGCGCCGTTGTAGAACGAATTCGCGATGGAGTGGTCAAATCCGCTGAAAATGAACACCGGTACGCAAAGGAACACGCCGATCTTCTGACCGCGCTTCCAGAGGTCAACTGCAAGGTACATCAACAGTCCGCAGAGAATAGAGGAAAGCAGCCACTTCTGCGGCTCAGCGCTGAGCTTCGCGGCATAGCTTGCCCGGGCGCTCTCGGCGATATCCGGCAGGCACAGGCTCACCAGGATTCCCATGACGAACGTAGTGAGCAGATTAACGACAAGTATCAGGATAACCAGTCTTATGTACTTGAAATCGCGGAAATGCTCGGCGATATACCCGACCTTGCCGGTATACAGATTGAATCCGTATTCGCATATCGCGAAAAGTCCCAGTGAGAACAGGACGGCGCCCGCCCACATCATTCCGGCCTTGGTGCTTGCGAGAAGCACGCAGCCGCCTATCGATATCAGAATTCCCGATACCGCTGCCTTTTTTATTTCTGTAAACATATTGCCTCCAGATTTGTTTTACACATTATCTTTATTTAATAGTACAACGCATTCCACATGGCTCGTCCGCGGGAAAAGGTCGAACGGACGAACTTTATCCGCCGTATATCCGAGCTCCGCCAGCCGCTTGCAGTCCCTCGCAGCCGTCGCCGCGTTGCAGGATATCATGACTATGCGCTCCGGCTGCATTCCAGCGCAGGCGGTCAGCGTTGCTTCGTCGCAGCCCTTTCGCGGCGGGTCGAGAACTATCACGTCCGGGCGCTCGCCGGCAGCTTCCAGCTGCTTCGCCGCCTGTCCTGCGTCCGCGCAGATGAACTTCGCATTCTGTATGGAATTACGCCGTGCGTTCTCCTTTGCGTTCTCCACCGCCTGCGGGACTATCTCCGCACCGATGAGCCGACGCGCTTTGTCCGCCATCGAAAGACCGATGGTACCGGCGCCGCAGTACAGGTCGAGCAGAAGCTTACCCTCCGGCTCAGCGAATTCCGCAGCCTGGCGGTAAAGCGCTTCCGCCGCCGGGGTGTTCACCTGATAGAACGACTTCGGAGAAATTTCAACTTTTACTCCACACATCGTATCCTTTATGTCCGCCCTGCCGAAAATCACCTGCTCCTCATCGCCGAGGATAACGTTCGTGCGTTCGCGATTTATGTTGATAACAACTCCGGTTATCTGCGGGAAACGCTCCGCAGCAGCCCGCGCGAGTTTTTCGAACTCCGGGACCCTGCGCCGCGCCACAAGACACAGGCATATCTCACCGCTGTAGTGTCCGCAGCGCAGGTAGATATGCCGCAGCACTCCCTCGTGCCTTTCCTCGTTATAAACCGAAATGCGGAGCCTGTCCGCCTGTTCCGTCACGAACTGCGTTATCTCCGCGAAGATCTCCGGCTGTAACGCGCATTTCCCCGCCGGGATCACCCTGTGGCTGCGCTCCGAGAAGAAGCCGCACACGGTCTTTCCGTCCTGCCTTGCAACGGGCATCTGGAGTTTGTTGCGATAGCCCTCCGGGGACTGGCTGCCCTTGATCGGCAGGAACTCCGGCGAAAGTCCGCCGATACGCCCGAAAGCGTCCTGCACAAAGCCCTGCTTGGCACGCAGCTCCGCTTCATATGAGATATGCCGGAAACAGCAGCCGCCGCACTTCGCGTAGACCGGGCAGTCATCACTGACACGATCGGGCGAAGCCGTAAGTAACTTCTCTAGCCTGCCGTAGGCGTAGCTTTTAAGTACCTTTACCACCCGGCAGGAAATAACGTCCCCGACGGCGGTGAGCGGTACGAAAACCGCCATTCCGCGCCCGTCGGAGCCCTCTTCTTTATAGTGCCCCACGCCGCTGCCCTCGTTTGTGAGCGCAGTTATCTCCAGCGTGATGATGTCGTTCTTGGCCAGCGGCATCAGATCTCACCCAGGCTCTTTGCCTTGAGGTATGCGTATATGAAGCCGTCGATGTCGCCGTCCATTACCGCCTGGATATTGCCGCTCTCATAGCCGGTGCGGGTATCCTTTGCCAGTGTGTACGGCATGAATACATAGGAGCGTATCTGGCTGCCCCATTCGATCTTGAGCTGCTCACCCTTGATATCGCTGATCTTTTCAAGGTGCTCGCGCTCCTTTATCTCGACCAGCTTGGACATCAGCATTTTCATCGCGAAGTCACGGTTCTGCACCTGTGAACGCTGGGTCTGGCAGGCAACAACGATACCCGTTGGCTTGTGGATAAGTCTTACCGCAGAGGAAGTCTTGTTGATGTGCTGTCCGCCTGCACCGCTCGCACGGTACACTTCCATGATGATATCCTCGTCGCGTATCTCAACAGAAACATCCTTTTCAATCTCAGGCATTACCTCGACGCTGGCGAAGCTTGTGTGTCTGCGTCCCTGAGCGTCGAACGGAGAAACGCGGACAAGTCTGTGTACGCCATTCTCTGACTTCAGGAAGCCATAGGCGTTGAAGCCCTGAACATGGATAGACGCGCTTTTGATTCCGGCTTCTTCGCCGTCCAGGATATCAAGCACCTCGGTCTTGAAGCCGTGGCGGTCGGACCACTTCATATACATTCTCAGCAGCATGGACACCCAGTCCTGCGCCTCGGTTCCGCCGGCTCCGGCATGGAACGTCAGAATTGCATTGGAGCTGTCGTACTCGCCGGTCATGAGCGTTGCGAGCTGCTGCTCCTCAAACTCGGTCTTTACCTTCTCGGCAAGCTCCTTTACCTCGTCAACGGCGCTATCGTCGTTCTCCTCCTCGGCAAGCTCGATCATCGCGAGAACATCGTCGTGGTTGGTCTTGAGTCTGTTGAAATTCTCGATCGTGTTCTTATATTGACCTATCTGCTGCTGGACAGCCTGCGCCTTTTCCGGGTCGTCCCAGAAATTCGGCTCGGTGGACTTCATCTCCAGCTCGTCTACCTTGATCTGTATTCCGTCAAGGTTAAGCGCGCCCCTGAGTTCTTCTATCTGCGGTGTGAGCGCTTCCATCGCAAGTCTGGTTTCATCGTACTGTATCATAGCTTCTCCTGTTTAATTATTCTTACAAAGTATTCTTGTTCATAAAAATACCCACTATCTTTTATAGTATATCACAAATCA
>CAKSHT010000047.1 GCA_934457235.1 uncultured Oscillospiraceae bacterium | reverse complement strand
TTGTGCGGATAGAAGTATTTTTTGACCCGGCAAAGCTGGGTCAAAAAATTGATTTTAAAAGCCCGCTTCGCGGGCAAAATTTACTTTTTCGACAGACTGAAATACTGCGCATTAATATGCGCAGTATTTTTTATTTATCAGAATCTCACGGTGCGACACCGAGGAACTCCTCCAGTGTAAGTCCGCTGTCATGGACGAGCTTTGCGGTGCTCGTTCCAAGATAACGCACATGCCACGGCTCATAGATATACCCGGTGATAGGCTCGCTGTCCTTGGGATAACGCAGCAGAAATCCGTACTCCCAGCAGTGCTCCGCAAGCCACTTGCCCTCCGGAGTTTCTCCATAACTCTGATTCAGCGAGGAAATATCCATCGCAAGCCCCGTCTGGTGCTCCGAATGTCCGGGCTGCGCCGAATATCTGTCCGCGCGCTCGAAACCGTCTATGGACTCCCAGTAAGCGAACGTCGCACGCTGCTTTTCGTACGAACGGAATCCGGATACTATCTCCATATCGTAGCCAGAGGATTTCTTCATTTTAAGGTACGCGTTATAGGTCGTCTGGTCAAGTCCGTTGCCGTAATCTTCCGGCAGATCGAACTGACGGTTTACGATTATCACTCCGCCGATGGTGGTCACTCCGTCCTGCTTTACAGGCTCCGGAGCCTTTATCTTCGCAGTCACAGTGCCCTTACAGGTGATGCCCGAGAACTTGTCGAGCACTTCCAGCGTGCCCTGTCCGTACACGTTTCCGCCCTTGTTCACCGCAAGCTTTCCGTCAAGCGCAACGTAACCGGTTTTCTGTATCTTCATTTTTCCGGTGCAGGAAACCTTTCCGCCGTCCTGTATCACTACATCTCCCTGAACGAAAACCGAGCCGCCGGACGCGATCTTGAGCGTTCCGTTTATCGCGAACTCTGTGCCGGACGTGATATAAAGCTTTCCGCCGTTCTTTACCGTAAGCGTGGTACCCTCCGGAAGAACGGTGTCTTTTCTTATGACGTAATTTCGGGTTATTTTACGCGAACCGGAACTGAACATCACATTCTGCGTCTGGACTGTATTTGACTCCGCCTCTGCCCTGCCCGCGGTCAGCGGGGTAACAAACAGGAACACTGCCAGCGTCACAACGACTGCCATAATCACCGCTGATACTGAATTTATCGTCCTTGTCATAACACACCCTCCTCTTATTCTATATGACCTCCCGTGTGCAGAAAGGTTACATTAAAGTTAAGGAAACACCGCACCAGGGCCATATATTTTGCACGTGTCTTGCCTTTAATCTTTTACCATATTGTGTACATACTATTATAGTACAATCCGGGAAGAATGTCAACGGAGTACGTCGTGAATTTTTCGATATTTTTTTCATTGCCCCTCTTGACAAATACCCCCATGGGGTATATAATATAACTGCAATGAACAAGGAGGTGACAGCATGGAACACAAGGAATGCTGCCAGTGCGAGCACTGCAAAAAGACAAAGGAGCGCTCCCCGGAGGAATTCCGCGCACTTGTGAACCGCATAAAACGGATACAGGGTCAGCTGCGCGGCATCGAGAACATGCTGGAAAATAACGCTTACTGTACGGATATCCTGGTGCAGGTGGCAGCTGCGAACGCCGCGCTGAACGCCTTTAACCGGGAGCTTCTAGCGAGCCACATAAAGAGCTGCGTCGCACAGAATATCCGCGAGGGCAACGACGAGGTGATAGACGAGCTGGTCAACACCCTCCAGAAGCTTATGAAATAGAGAAAGAAGGAACAAAGGAATGAAACAGTTTGACGTAACGGGAATGAGCTGCGCGGCATGCAGCGCCCGCGTCGAAAAGGCGGTGTCAAAGGTTCCGGGAGTCACCGGCTGCTCGGTCAATCTGCTGACGAATTCAATGGGCGTCGAGGGCACGGCGACCACGGACGATATAATTTCCGCCGTTACCGCCGCGGGATACGGGGCAAGTGAAAAAGGCTCCGCGAAACCGGCGGACAAACCCGCAGAGAGCACACAGAACTCATTCCGCAGCATGCGTACGCGGCTGATATGGTCGCTGGTGTTCCTCTTGATACTGATGTACTTCTCAATGGGACACATGATGTGGGGATTCCCGCTGCCTCCGTTCCTTGATGGGAACCACGTCGCAATGGGACTTATCCAGCTGCTGCTAACTGCCGTCGTTATGATTATAAACCAGAGGTTCTTCATCAGCGGATACAAGGCGCTGTTCCGCGGCTCTCCGAATATGGATACGCTGGTGGCGCTGGGCGCTTCCGCGGCATTCGGATACAGTACGTTTGCGCTGTTCGCGATGACTGACGCACAGCTGCACGGCGGCGCCGAGGCAGCCATGAAATACATGGACGAGTTCTACTTCGAATCGGCGGCGATGATACTCACGCTGATAACCGTCGGCAAAATGCTGGAAGCCCGCTCAAAGGGCAAGACCACCGACGCACTGAACTCCCTGATGAAGCTCGCACCGACCGCCGCCACCGTTATCCGGAACGGAACCGAGGTGGATATCCCCATAGAACAGCTTAACGTCGGGGACATATTCGCGGTGCGTCCCGGCGAGAATATCCCCGCCGACGGAGTAGTCACTGAGGGCGAAAGCGCTGTGAATGAATCCGCGCTAACCGGCGAGAGCATTCCGGTGGACAAATCCGCAGGCGACAGGGTATCCGCAGCAACGATAAATCTTTCGGGATATATGCGCTGCAAGGCAACGCAGGTCGGCGGAGATACCGCGCTGTCCAGGATTATCAAGATGGTCAGCGACGCCTCTGCGACCAAGGCGCCCATCGCGAAGCTTGCGGACAAGGTTTCCGGGATTTTCGTACCGGTCGTAATCGGGATAGCCCTGGTGACTATCGCGGTATGGCTCCTCTGCGGCCAGAGCGCAGGTTACTCCCTGGCGCGGGGAATTTCCGTACTTGTGATAAGCTGCCCATGCGCACTGGGTCTTGCTACTCCGGTGGCGATAATGGTGGGCAATGGCGTAGGAGCGAAAAACGGGATCCTGTTCAAGACCGCCGTTTCGCTTGAGCAGACCGGAAAGGTCAGCATAGTTGCGCTCGACAAGACCGGAACCATAACCAAGGGCGAACCGGCAGTCACTGACGTACTTCCCGCGCAGGGAATAACGCAGACTGAGCTTCTGGAGTACGCAAGCGCACTGGAATCCAAGAGCGAACACCCGCTCGCGGCGGCAGTCATGAAATACACCGACGCCCAGAGCATAACCCCCGGAAGCAGCGAGGAGTTCACGGCGCTTCCGGGCAACGGACTTTCTGCGGTATCCGGCGGCGCCAGGCTGCTCGGCGGAAGCGTGAAGTTCATTTCGTCCCAGGTGGAAATCCCCGGTGACATGCTTTCGGAATGCGACCGGCTCTCCGGCGAGGGCAAGACTCCGCTATGCTTTGCAAAGGACGAAGGATTCCTCGGTGTGATAGCAGCCGCGGACGTAATAAAGCCCGAAAGCCCGGAGGCTGTAAAGCAGCTCCAGAACATGGGTATCAGGGTCGTAATGCTGACCGGCGACAACGAGCGTACTGCAAAAGCCATCGGCGCGCAGGCGGGCGTTGACGAGGTAATCGCCGGAGTACTCCCGGACGGCAAGGAACAGGTTATACGCTCGCTGAAAGACCATGGAACGGTCGCGATGGTCGGCGATGGGATCAACGATGCTCCGGCGCTCACCAGGGCGGATATCGGCATTGCGATAGGCGCTGGTACCGACATCGCCATCGACGCGGCGGACGTAGTACTCATGAACAGCAAGCTGACTGATGTTCCGGCGGCGATAAGGCTGAGCCGCGCTTCCCTGCTGAATATCAAGGAGAACCTGTTCTGGGCGTTCATTTACAACATCATCGGTATTCCGCTTGCCGCCGGAGTATTCGTGAATCTCTTCGGCTGGACGCTCGATCCGATGTTCGGCGCAGCGGCGATGAGCCTTTCAAGTTTCTGCGTAGTGACGAACGCACTGCGTCTGAACTTTGTCAAAGTGCACAGCGCGGCACATGACAGGAAAATACACCACAAACACAAGGAGGAAAAAACAATGGAAGTTACAATGAAGATCGAGGGCATGATGTGCGCTCACTGCGAGGCGTCCGTAAAGAAGGCGCTTGAAGCCATTCCCACAGTAGAAAGCGCAGAGGTGAGCCACGAAAAGGGCACCGCAGTTGTCAAGCTCTCCGCTGAAACCCCGTTCGACGTTCTGAAAAAGGCAGTCGAGGACAAGGACTACAAGGTGCTTGGATAACAGAAAACAAAACAGGCGGAGCCAGTAAGCTCCGCCTGTCAGCTTGTCGAAAAATTGATAGGGCAACACCGAACAAAGACCATTTATTGGATTTTGCGCGTGTCTTGCTTGCATATTTTCCGTAAAAGCCGCACTGCCGTGCGAAGTCGAAGCGTTCTGCCCCCTCCAGCCTTTTGAAGCGTTCACTCCGTGAGCGAAGCGATTAAAGGGGTGAATGAGAGACCTGACTGAAAACTTTATCAGTGCTTCGCTCGAAAATAGTAATTTATCGACAGCATGAGGGAGGGGCGAACCCCTCCCTCAATTGTTTGATTTTATCCGCCGAGGTGAAGCACCTGTAACAGCAGGAGCCAGCTCAGCCCATAGTAGGTGACTACAGCCACCAGGTCGTTCACAGTCGTGATGAGCGGACCGGAAGCAACTGCCGGGTCTATCTTTATCTTCTTGAAGAACAGCGGGATAAGCGTACCAACGCCGCTTGAAATGAGCATCGCCAGCATGAGCGCCGCGCCGATGCACGCGGATACCGCGAACGAAAATCCCGCATCGTAACCTTTGAACAGCATGATGTAAAGTCCGACGAACACCACGGAGAGCACGCCCAGGATAAGTCCGCTGAATAATCCGACGCGCATTTCCTTTGCGACGAGCTTCAGCTTCTTGCCGAATGTGAGTTCCTCGTCCATCAGCACGCGGATAGTGACCGCCAGCGACTGTGTGCCTACATTTCCCGCCATATCCAGTATCAGCGACTGGAACGCCATAATGAGCGTGAGCTGCGAAACCACCTTTTCGAACGCGCCGACAACGCTTGATACGAGCATTCCGAGCACAAGGAGTATCAGCAGCCAGGGCATGCGCTTTTTTAGGCTGGCTCTCAGCGGCTCGTTAAGATCCTCTTCCGCAGAAAGACCGCCGAGCTTTGCGTAATCCTCGCCCATTTCGTCGTCTACGGCTTCCAGCAGGTTTTCTAGGGTGATGACGCCGAGAATACGATTGTCGTTATCGAGAACCGGCACGCTGCTTTCGGAGTAGCTTTTCAGCCTTTCGATGCAGCTGTCCACTTCCTCGCTGCCGTATACATACGGGAACGCCGCCTGTATCAGCGGCTTTATTGCGGAGTGCTTCTCGGCTATGAGAAGCTCACGCAGACCTATCGCACCGCAGAAGCAGCCGTCCGCCGCCGTCACAAATACGGTCTGGATATTGTCGTTTTCCCGCGCCTGTGTCATAAGCGCCCTTGTGGCTTCTGCGGCGGTCATTTCAGAATTTATCGAGATGTAGTTGGTGCTCATTCTGCTGCCGATCTCGTCCTCGTCAAAGGATACGATAAGCTCCAGCTTTCTTCTGAAATCGCCGTCCAGAAGGTCAACGACCTGGTTTCTCTTTTCTTTCGGAAATTCCCGCAGGACGTCCGCTGCGGCGTCCGTTTCCATCTTGCCTATCAGCAGGACGGTCTTGCGCAGGTCGGTTTCCCGGAGGTATTCCGCGGCGTTTTCCGGCTCAATGTACTCAAAAACGTCCGCCAGTGCTTCCGGCTCCAGCGTCCGGAAGAGCTTTGTGCGCTCGCCGGCGCTGAGAAGCTCCGCAGCCTTTGCGATGTCCCCGGCGTGGAATTCCTCCAGCCGCTCCTGCAAAGCCTTCGGTGAGAGATCGCCCCTGATTATCTCCGCGATCTCAGCTGCATGATCTCTGATGATGATTTCGTTGTTCGCCATAATAGTACCCTGCCTTTCGATCAAATTTTGCTGCATCTGACAGAAAGTGACCCGGGCACAGTATGCGCCTATTTATGCTTTATTATAACAGCGGGCAGAGCCGACCGTATTTTTCCGGGCGCGATACCGTGTACTTCGCCCGTGACTGTCACTGTTTTTCAACTCTGCTCACCTCTCTTTACAATGTTTTTGCAACGTGATAATTATAGCACCATAATCAATTATCTGTCAACCCGCGCCGCGAAATTTTCACGTGATTTTCAGAAACGTTCTACAGCTTGTACTGCATGAAATTCTCGTTCTTAACAAACCCGAAATCCGTATAAAGCAGCACGCCCATATCCGAAGCGGTTATCTGCACGGTGCCGCAGCCGTAATTGCGGGCTTCTTCAACGACAAGTGAAAGCAGCTTTTTGGCAATGCCGTGCCTGCGGTATTGCGGGTCGGTGAACATACTCGACAGAAGCCCCATTTTCCCGCTGGGACAGCCGAAATAAGGCGGCTTTTCGACAAACGACATTCCGGAGGTGCCCACTATCTTTTCGCCGTCCACTGCCAGCCAGGACACAAACGTGCCGTCTGCCATGTGCCGGGTGTAATAATCAAGGAGCGCCGGGCGCAGGTCGATGTCGTCTTTTGCGCCCTCCTCCCGGAGTTGGTTTATGCGCATGCGGATGAATATGTCAAGGTCGTCTGGCGTAAGTCTGCGGTATTCCATGCTGTCCTCCTGATACATTTAGTGTTTTTCATCAAATAATATACTTGGGGTAATTAATAATTGAGAGTTGCTTATATAACAATTAGTATATTGATTACAAAAAATAACTTATAAGCAAATATATAAAATCACGCTGATATACCAAAAGTAATACCAGCGTGATTTTATTCAGTTAGTCAAGAAATCAGAGCTTCTCGATCCAGCCCATGTCGTCCGGGATCTTACCGAACTGCATACCGGTCATGGTGTCGTAGAGCTTCTGGGTGATCGGGCCGATCTTGCCGCCGCCGATCTCCATTACCTTGTCGCCCCACTTGAGGTGGCCTACAGGGGATACAACAGCCGCAGTACCTGTGCCGAATACCTCGTCCAGCTTGCCAGCGTCGTAAGCGTCGGCAACTTCCTGGATAGTGATGCGGCGCTCGGAAACCTTCATGCCCCACTTTCTGCAAAGCTCAAGCGCGGACTTTCTGGTGATACCGGAAAGTATGCTGCCCTGGAGGGACGGAGTAACTACCTCGCCGTCGATAACGAACATGATGTTCATTGCGCCGACTTCCTCTATGTACTTGCGCTCAACGCCGTCGAGCCACAGTACCTGGGAGTAGTTCTGCTTGTGAGCCTCGTCCTGACCTGCAAGGGAAGCAGCGTAGTTGCCGCCGGTCTTTGTGAAGCCCATACCGCCTCTTACTGCGCGGACGTAGTTAGTTTCAACGTAGATGTTTACGGGGTTGATACCGGTGCTGTAGTATGCGCCGGACGGGCTCATGATGATCATGAAGTAGTACTTCTCGCCGGGGCGTACGCCGAGGAACGGGTCAGCCGCGAAGATGAACGGACGGATATACAGGGAAGCGCCCTCGATATGCGGAACCCAGTCCTTATCGATCTCAACGAGCTTGTGGAGAGCCTCAAGCGCGTCCTTTTCGTTGATCTGCGGGATAACCAGACGTTCAGCGGAAACGTTCATTCTCTTGAAGTTCTCCTCAGGACGGAAGAACTGAATGTCGCCGGAAGGAGTTCTGTAAGCCTTCATGCCCTCGAAGATCTCCTGACCATAGTGCAGGACCATAGCAGACGGCATAAGCTCAATGGGGCCGTAGGGTACGATGCGTGCGTCGTGCCAGCCCTGACCTGCGTCGTAGTCCATGACGAACATGTGGTCAGTGAAAATATGTCCGAAGCCGAGTTTTGTTTCATCGACGGGCTTCTGCTTGGGGTGTGTTGTTTTTTCAATTCTGATATCCATAGTAGTATCCTTTCCTGCACGCCCGGAAAATATGGAGCGCACGATTTATACAAATCTATTATAGCACTATTCTCCGCCGTTGTAAATAACATTTTTTGAATTTTTCGCAAAAATGCAATTTTCGCATAGCTGAACCGCCAAAATATACATCTGTACATCATGTGTGCATTATAATCTGCGCGGCATTCGGCATAGTGTGAAAACATCATGAAAAAATCAAAAAGGGGTGGAAAAAATACGAGAAATGTGTTATACTGTATAAGTTGTATTATATCTGATAAAGAGGAGATGTTTATTATTCTGGAAAGAAAGCAGCTTTCCGACGGGTTGTTTTTTTCAAAAATAACTGACGGAAGATTCAAGACAAACCGCATTTCCATAACCTTTTATAACGAATTTGACGACGAGCGGCGCAGTGACTTCGCGATACTGCCGTACATCCTCACAGACAGCTGCCGCAGGCATCCAAACCTTACCCGGCTGACAGAGAAGTATTCCGACCTGTACGGGGCTTCCGTTTCTGATAACCTCGGTTGCAGCTTCGACCGGCGCGCAATGACGTTCACCATCAGCTGCATAGACGACCGCTACACCCTGGACGGCGAGAAGCTTGAAGAGGAGTGCTGCGGCCTGCTGCTGGACTGCATACTTGACCCTGTGACGGAAAACGGCGCGTTCCCTGCGGAAACGGTAGAAATAATGCGGCAGGAGCTTATAGACGCTATCGAGAGCGTAAAGGGCGACCCCCGCAGCTATGCGGCGCAGCAGGGCGCAAAGGCGGCGTTCGAGGGTGAACCCGCCGGACTTCCGGCGAACGGAACAGTGGAACAGGCGGCTGCGATAACTCCGCAGTCTGCGTACTCAGCGTACCTGGATATGCTGGCGCACTCCCGCATTGAGGTTATCTGCGCGGGGTGCAGCGATTTCACGGCAAGTGAACGTGTGTTCGCACGGCGTCTTGGGCAGCTTCAGCGCAGCGATATCTGTGAGCTTAAGGTTACTCCCAGTCCGCTGAAGCCTATAATCTGCAAGAAATCTGAGAAGCACGAAATGCAGCAGGCGATACTTCGTATGTACTTCAAGGCGCCGCAGCTCACCGACCGCTATGCCGGGGCTATACTGTCGCTTATACTCGGCGGAATGACGACTTCGAGATTCTTCACGAATATCCGCGAGAAGCAGTCGCTGTGCTACTATTGCAGCTGCTTCTCCAACCGATTCAAAAAGACGATAACCGTATACTCCGGCGTTGACCCGGCAAATATCGCAAAAACAGAGCACGCCGTTATGTCGGAGTTCATGAACGTATGCATGCGCGGCGTCACCGATGAGGAGCTGGAGCACGCGAAGCTTGAGATCGCGGAAAGCGCACGGTCCGTGTATGATTCTCCGTCCGGGCTTTCAAGCTGGTATTCCTCGCAGATACTTGACCCTGAGATACTCACTCCCGAACAGTTCGCGGAGGGCGCTCAGGAAGTCACTGCGCAGCAGGTCATGAATGCCGCCAGAATCTACGCGCTTGACACGGTATTCTCCCTGTCACCAGAGGAGGTGGAATGATGCTCGAAGAAATTATCAGCGAACGCCTGGGCGAGCGTTATTTCAAATACACCCACAGCAGCGGAGTCACCGTTCTTCTTTACCCGATGAAAGGTTACTCAACCGTCACTGCCCAGTTCACGACAAAATTCGGCTCGGTGGATAACTGCGCAAGCATAAACGGCGGGGCGCCATGGAATATCCCGGACGGCACCGCGCACTACCTGGAGCACAAGCTCTTTGAATCCCCGGAAAAGGAAGCGTTCGCGCGGTTCGCGGAAACAGGCGCCTCCTGCAACGCCGGGACATCGTACGACAGCACGCGGTATTATTTCAGCTGTTCAGCGAATTTCGAGAAGAACCTTGAGATACTCCTCGACTTCGTGCAGCACCCGTACTTCACTCCTGAGAATGTCGAGAAGGAGCGCGGCATAATCACGCAGGAGATAACGATGTACCTCGACAGCCCCGCATGGCGCGTGTGCATGGAGCTGTACCGCGGAATGTTCGCGAACAATCCGGTGCGCAACGATATCGCCGGCAGCGCCGAAAGTATCGCGCTGATAACGGACAAGCTCCTGTACGATGTTTACGACGCGTTCTACGAGCCGTCCAACATGTACCTGTGCATTTCGGGCGGATTCGATATGGAAAGCGCCATTGAGGTATGCGAGCGCTGCCTGCTTCCCGGAAAGAGCATAAACACCGTGCTCCTGCCGCCGGAGGAGCCTGCACGCGTCATCACGCCGCGGATGGAGATGTCCATGCCGCTCGGCAAGACGAATTTCGCGCTCGGCTTCAAGTCCCCGGCGTATTCCGGAAAGCAGATGACCGAGGAATACATCTACCAGACGCTGATGAACGACACTACAGTCGGCGCGGCTACGGAATTCTACCGCAGCATGCGCGATAAGGGTCTTATCAACGAAACGTTTGAAAGCAGCATAATGATGGGCAGGGGATTCTTCGTTCCGGCGATCTTCGGCGAATCCGACCAGCCGGACAAGGTCGCGCAGGCGGTCTGCGAGGAATACCGCCGCAGGAAGTCCGACCCGCCCACCAAGGAAGCGTTCCTGCGGGCAAAGAAATACCTTTACGGTGACAATGTACGCACGTTCAACAATGTTGAGAGCGTGGCGCAGAATCTTTCAGACGCGGCGCTCACCGACACATCGGCGTTCGACTACGCCGAGCTTGCCGCCGCTGCGGACTATGAGGGAATGCTCCAGCGCATAGAGAACTTTGACGAGGGCAACTGCTGCCTTTCAGTAATCACACCTTCGGAGGATCAGAAATGACATCACTAATTTCAGCCGCTTCCGCTTTCAAGGAAGTGGAACTTACGTTCCCGAACCTGTTCGGCGGCTTCACGGTAAGTTACTTTCAGGGCTTTGAGCTTTTCGGGATAAAAATTTACTGGTACGGCGTACTCATCACGCTCGGCGTTGTCCTGGCGTATCTGTATGCGAACCATCGTGCCAACAGCTTCGGTATCGGCAAGGACAGAATGTTCGATGTGGTTTTTGTGGCGCTCATCTGCGGATTCCTGGGCGCGAGGATTTACTACTGCGTATTCCAGACCCTCGACCCGAACAGCGGCATGAGCTATGATTTCGTGACGACGTTCACGACTATCCGCGATGGCGGACTTGCGATATACGGCGGCGTTATCGGCGGATTCCTCGGCGGATTAGTCGCATGCAGGATACGCAAGGTGAATTTCCGCGCTATGGCAGACTTGGCGTCGCTTGGATTTCTCATCGGACAGACGATAGGCAGATGGGGCAATTTCATCAACCAGGAAGCGTTCGGCGCGGCATGCGATTCCGACTGGATATTCGGCATGACAAGCGTGGATATCGTAGCCAGGGATAACCTGGCGGCGGGTACGCTGGTTCACCCGTGCTTTCTCTATGAGAGCGTATGGTGCCTGCTCGGATTCATTGGTCTGCATTTTTACTCAAAGAAGCTACGCAGCTTCGACGGCGAGATCATGCTGCTGTACCTTGCATGGTACGGCCTTGGCAGAGCATGGATAGAGGGTCTGCGTACCGACAGCCTTATGGCAGGCTCGTTCAAGATATCCCAGGTAGTAGCGGCTGTATGCTTTGTGGTATGCACTGTACTGGTGGTAATTTTCAAGATACTCACCGAGAAGAAGCAGATACCGCTGTATGTGAATACCGACGCCTGGAAAGAGCAGCAGGCAGCCGACCTTGAAGCCGCAAAGAAGCAGAAGGACAAGAAAAAGGAAGAGCCTGAGGCTCCCTCAATACTCTCCGACGACGCTGACAGCGTAACTCTTGACGGAGCAGAGGAAAGCGAAAGCACTGAAACTCCCGAAGAACAGCAGGAAACTCCGGCAGAACCCGCTTCCGACAGTACGGAAGTTCCGGCAGAACCCGGCAACACATCAGATAACGAAAGCGAGGACGAATAAATGGCAGCACAGATAATCGACGGAAAGGCAGTTTCCGCAAAGGTAAAGGAAGAGGTACGCGCAGAGATCGAGCGCGACGGACTGGACGTAGGACTTGCAGTAGTTATAGTCGGCGACGATCCCGCGAGCCGTGTTTACGTGAACAACAAGAAGAAAGCATGCGAGGTATGCGGCATAAAGAGCTATGAATACGCGCTCCCGGCGGAAACCACCGAGGAGCAGCTGATGGAGCTTATCGACACGCTGAACGCAGACGATAAGGTCAACGGAATACTTGTTCAGCTCCCGCTCCCGAAGCATCTCAACGAGGAGGCAGTAATTGCAAGAATTTCCCCTTTAAAGGACGTAGACGCGTTTTCCGCTTCCAACGTCGGAAAGATAATGATAGGAAATTATGCGTTCCTGCCCTGCACACCTGCTGGCTGCATGGAGCTTATCCACAGCACTGGCGTTGACGTATCCGGCAAGGAGTGCGTGGTCATCGGACGTTCCAACATCGTTGGAAAACCCATGGCGATGCTGCTCCTGCATGAGAACGGCACCGTCACCATATGCCACTCACGTACAAAGGACCTCAAGGAAGTGTGCCAGCGCGCGGATATCCTGGTAGCCGCTGTCGGCAGACCCGGATTTGTTACCGGCGACATGGTGAAGCCCGGCGCGGTAGTCATTGATGTTGGAATCAACCGCAACGCCGAAGGAAAGCTCTGCGGCGACTGCGTATTTGACGAGTGCGCTGAAAAGGCTTCCTACATCACTCCCGTTCCCGGCGGCGTTGGTCCCATGACTATCGCAATGCTGATGAAGAACACCGTAATGGCCAAGCGTATCCAGTCCAGATGAGAAAGGACGCAAAACCGTTCCTGCGCAACGCCGTGATACTCACCGCAGCCACTGTGCTCATCGGATTTCTTATGAACCAGTGGGGCGCGGCGCAGATCATGATAATAATTCTGCTGGCGGTGCTTTCCGCCGCACAGTGGGTGCTGTTCTTCTATATGCGCAGAAAGTAATTACAGGAGGACAATGCTGTGAACGATTATGATGACAAGAAATATGTCAGCTGCAAAAACTGCGGCTGCGAGCTTGAAGCTGACCAGCGAAAGTGCCCGTATTGTAAAACGATCAATCAGTCAGCTCCGAAAAGAACCCCGAACCTGCTTCTGATCGTTTCCCTGTTGGCTATTTGCGCTATAGCAGGTGCTGTTGCTGTGATTCTTGTTTTGAACAACGGTTGATGTTAAGTGTATAATCTGGCTGCTTCAGAATGAAAAAACCGCGCTGCATTGCAGTGCGGTTTTGCGTTTTTAAAAATTCTGAAAATTCTGCACGAATATCAGCTGCGCATATATTCGCGCCAGTCGAGGTCTCCGCGTTCCAGCGCATGTATGAGCGCTTCGGCAGTAGCAATGTTGGTAGCCACGGGAATGTTGTGCACATCGCAGAGTCTGAGCAGATTTATGTCGTTCGGCTCATGTGACTTCGCGTTCAACGGGTCGCGGAAAAAAATCAGCAGGTCTATTTCATTGCATGAAATACTGGAGGCAAGCTGCTGATCGCCGCCCTGAGAGCCGCTTAAAAAGCGCTGTATATGAAGCCCGGTGGCTTCTGCCACTAGCTTTCCGGTGGTGCCTGTCGCGCGGATATCGTGCCGGCTGAGGATACCACAGTATGCGATACAGAACTGAACCATCAGTTCCTTCTTGGAATCATGAGCGATAAGTGCAATGACCATGGTTTTTTCCCCCTTTAGTTGATGTTTACAGTCAGCGGTACATCTTCGCCGAGAATACGTCTTGCGATGGCTGCGTAAGCCTTTGCGCCGCCACAGTTCGGGGGCAGCGGCTGACCCTTGGCACCGCATACCTTGATGTTCATGTCCTCAGGAACTACGCCGATAAGCGGGATACCTACGCTGTCCATCACCTCGTCGAGGTCGTAGAGTATATCCTCGTCCTTGAAGTTAGGGCTTACCTTATTGATAACAAGGCGCTGATTGGTGCAGTTCTTGACATAGAGGAAGTCGGAAAGTATAGCTCCGTCGCGTACGCACACGGTATCCGGAGTAGTTACCATCAGGATAAGCTCAGCAGCCTTGATAACGCTGAATACGGAGCTTCCGATACCCGCGGTGTCCATTATTATATAGTCGAAGTGCTTTCGCATCTCCTCGCAGACTTCCATGATCTTTTCGGGGTTGATGTCGATGAATGGGTTTCTTGTTGCACATACAAGATACAGATTATCCACGCGGTCCACCTTTGTGGTGGCTGTGAGTATATCTATCTTACCCTCAAGGTATTCACCGATATCGTGCTTTACCTTGTCCTTTATGCCAAGCATGATATCCAGGCATCTCAGACCGAAGTCAAGCTCAACCACCAGTGTTTTCTTACCAAGCGCAGCCAGCGCTGTTGCGACATTCGCCGATGTGGTGGACTTTCCGGTGCCGCCCTTGCCCGCTGTTACCGCAATGATCTGTGACATATTATTCCCCTCTCAATCTATAGTTTTCGCCGATCGCAGAGACCGCAAATAATTATTTATTATCACTAGGCATTATTGCCCATATATATTCTATCACAAAACGCTCTTAAAGGAAAGCGTTTTTTTATATATTTCAAAAATTTGTGGATTTCTTTCATTTTTCACTTTATTTTTTGTGCAACTTACCACATTTTTTTCAACATCATTCTGACGCCGGCTGAATGGAGATTTTCAGCCTAAAATTGCCTTTATATTACATTTAAGCCAGTTATGTGATCATACCAGAGAAAAAAACGACAATTAGGAAGCGAAAAACAACAATTAGGAAGACTTTATTGACAACGAACGAAAAAAATGATAAAATCATTATCAAGATACGGACGCAAAAGCGAACGTCAGAAAATACGTTTCAACGCTGATTTGTGCGTTGAATAATTTGGAGGTAATCACATGGACAAGACTGCGGCATTACTTGTTACAATTTTCCTGGGCGGACTGGGCGTACACAG
>CAKSHT010000046.1 GCA_934457235.1 uncultured Oscillospiraceae bacterium | reverse complement strand
CTGCGGGGAGTTCACGGACAATGCGCACTCTGTATGCGTTTCGGTACAGCGCTCCAGCATGTATGCAGCGCCCTTTATCAGCGCCTCCAGCGTAGAAACGCCCATCTGCTGTGCAGTCCCGTGAAAGCTGCGCTGTATATTCAGCAGTATCAGAACGCGCCGCTCAGTGGTGAACTCATTGCAATAGACCATCAGTGAGCCGCTGCGGGCGCTCTGCGCCCAGTGAATGCGGTTCATCGGTTCACGGCCGGTGTATTCCCTGGCACCACTGATAACGAACGGGTCCGGCAGGACAAATCTGCGCACCGGGATATCACCGATAAATGCGTCCCCGGACATGCTTCCTTGCTCTATATCCGCCGGGACTGGCAATATACGCAGCTGCTGATCCAGCTTTATTACCCGCGCAGATCGCACCAGACCGAACAAGTCACTGACAGTCACTGAAACGTCGTCGATACTGAATACTCCGCGCTTCTCGCACCGTATCTTCCAGGTGCGGCGGCATTTCTGGCGTCCGCGCAGCGTGAAGATTCCGGATATCAGCCCCTTTTGCGTATCGTCCTTTGCGTTGGTGTCGCGGCTGCCGTGGAACGTCAGCCATCGGGAGCAGCTTATTTCTGTGCGCACCCAGGGCAGCGGAAGAAGCTTTGCATTGTCTATCTCCTCGATAAGCTCCAACTCCTCGCCCTCGAAGGCCTCCAGCATTATCCCCGTTCCAGCAGCTATTTCACCGCAGTCACGACGCTTCAGCGTGATGGAATAGTTAAGGCGCTTCAGTCCCCGGTGGTCATACAGTAAATACTGCCCGATAAGAACTGCGGCAAGTATCGCCGCCATTACCAGAAGCTCCATATCAGCCCTCAGTCGGGACAGGCACGCTGTCGAGCACCTGCCGCAGGATATCGTCCGGTGTTCCCGCGCCGCTGCCGCGGCAGATAAGGCGGTGCTTTATGACATACGGAGCTGCTTCAAGCACGTCCTGCGGCATGGCGTAGTCACGACCGGACACCGCCGCAAGCGCGCAGGACATTCTGCCGAGCGCCGCAGCGCCTCTTGTGGAAAGCCCGAGCTTTACGCTTCCGTGGCGTCTTGTAGCAGCCGCGATATCCGCGATGTATCCGCAGACCGCTTCTCCGGGTACTATCCGGGATATCTCCTCCCGTGCGGTCATGATATCCTGAGATGTGCAGACGGCTTCAAGATGCCTGGAGGATTTCCCACCAATGACCGCGACCTCTTCCTCACGGTCTGGATAACCCAGTGCCAGGCGTATCATGAAGCGGTCAAGCTGCGCTTCCGGAAGGGGGTAAGTTCCCTGTATCTCCACGGGATTCTGCGTTGCGATGACGAAGAACGGCTGCTCCATGCGGTAAGTATCACCGTCGATGGTCGCCTGCTGCTCCTCCATGCATTCGAGAAGCGCAGACTGTGTGCGCGGAGTGGCGCGGTTTATCTCATCCGCCAGCAGGATATTAGTGAACACCGGTCCCTTGCGCAGCTGAAATTCCTGGGACTTCATGTTGAAATAATTAATACCCGTGATATCCGACGGCAGCAGATCAGGAGTGAACTGTATACGCCGGAAATCCGCGCTGACTGACTGCGCCAGCGACCGCGAGAGCAACGTTTTTCCAGTGCCCGGTACGTCCTCCAGAAGGACATGACCTCCTGCGAGCATAGCCGCTGCGATGAGCCGCAGCTCGCGCTTCTTGCCCTTTACCGCAAGGGATATGTTTCCGATGAGCTTTTCTGATAATTCACTGACCATCTGTTTGTCCTTTCGTCGTTTCCGGAATTATGTCGGTATGCGGCAGGCGGCGTATCGTCACCAGCGCGATAGTTCCAATTATTATTGCGCATACCGTCCAGATTATAGGCTCGGAAACGATAACGCCCATGTAATCCAGCCACGGTATCATGAACACGACAGTGCATATTTTCCACACAAGCTCTATACAGCTCGCAACTATCGGGATAACGCTGTGCCCCAGTCCCTGCAACGTGCTTCTCAGTTCCAGAAGCACTGTAAGGAAGAAATAGAACGGCACGTTGACCTCAAGGTAAAGTACGGCGGTATCCGCGACCTCCGGCGCACAGTCCGGAAGTATCATTCCGACCATCGCCCTGCCGCAGGTGAATATCAGAAGCACGTCCACAGCCGCGCAGATTATCCCTATGAGCAGACCGGCTCGAACGCCCTTGCCGATTCTGGAGTACTTCCCCGCGCCGCGGTTCTGGCTGGTGTAGGTAACTAATGTTGCGCTGAGCGCCGAGAACGGCATTATCGTAAATCCAAAAAGCTTGCGGGCGGCGGTGTGGGCGG
Source organism: uncultured Oscillospiraceae bacterium (assembly GCA_934457235.1). Taxonomy (GTDB): domain Bacteria; phylum Bacillota; class Clostridia; order Oscillospirales; family Ruminococcaceae; genus CAG-115. The sequence goes on along the minus strand of CAKSHT010000046.1, from coordinate 12,703 downwards.
CGATTATATCCTCGCCGAAGCCGTTTATTCCGTTCTGGAGGACTATCGAGCCGATGTCCACGATGGAATACATCAGCGCCATGCCGCAGCCTGCGCTGAGAAGCTCCGCCGTAGAAGCCGCAGTAAATCTGAAATCACCAGGCTTTACGATAAGGAACGGGCGCTTCTTTATCAGGTATATCAGACATACCACAGCAGAAACCAGCTGCGCGATGACTGTAGCAAGGGCAGCGCCTGCAACTCCCATCGGGAATACTATGACCATCAGCACGTCAAGTCCGATGTTGAGTATCGTGGAAATCACCAGAATAACCAGCGGTATCACGCTGTCGCCCACTGCACGGAGTATCGCGGATTCCAAGTTATAAAACAGCGTAGCCGCAAGTCCCAGGTCTACGATGAAGAGATAAGTCCGAGCTTCCTCGTAGATACCGGCGGGCGTGTCCAGCGCATGGAGCAGCGGGTCGATAAAGAACGCGATCCCCAGGATTATCAGCGCTGCCGCTATTCCCGAAAATGTGATGGTGCGCGCGATGGTGCAGCGCATTTCCGTGTGATCTCCAGCACCGAAGTTCTTTGCAATGAGTATCGCGAATCCGGTGACAAGTCCGTTGATGATGTTGAACATCAGCGATACCACCGCCGATGTGGAGCCGACCGCCGCAAGCGAATTCTCGCCGAGCTGTCTGCCTATGATTATCGTATCTGTAAGCGTGTACGCCTGCTGGAATGCCAGTCCCAGCAGTACCGGCAGTGCAAAGCCGATTATCAGCTTCGCTGGCTTGCCTGATGTAAGTTCCTTCATTCTTCTGTTCTCCGTTTTATGTCTATATTATGTATTGTATGGTCTGAAATCCGACTATTCCGAGTATACACACTATGCCGCCGATTATATTGAACCTGGTGCATTCCTCTTTTCTTATCACGCCGATAAAGAACAGCGCCACAAGTATCATCGGCTGTATGAACGAGTAATTTGCCATGCTCTGCTGTGCCACGATGTTCTCCAGGATAAGCCCGATAACGTTAGGTATCTTGGTAAGCCCGACTATCAGCACTCCTTTGGTGTTATCATGGCACAGCTTTATCGGATGGACGAACGGCGCGAGTATCACGGCAAGTATCACCAGTGCGCAGAAAAGCGACAGCGTCGGCGATATGCTTGCGCTCGTGAAGTTCACGATAAGCCCGTAGCCGAATTTGCACAGCAGGTACCCCGCAAGCGGCAGGATTATCTTTATGTAATTTATCTTCTTCCCGCCAGCCTTCGCGATAAGGAACAGACCCACCGCGGTGACGGCGATAAAGCCGAACTTCCATATAGTGACTCCGCCAAGCTGCGCCTTTCCGAGAATCAGGTCGGTGCCATAGGAAAGGAACACCGTCAGCCCCAGCCACGCTTTCAGCTCAAACGCAGACATCTCCTTGAGTATCACCGCCGCCAGCTGGAATTCCAGCATTTTGGAAGCACACATCAGTATTATCGCGAGATACGCCGTGAAACTTCCGTCAAACAGCCTGCTGTCAAACGGAAGATATGCCAGCATGAACAGCGCCGTCGCCGCCGCCATGATAAATGTAAGCGTATTGCCGTTCATTTTAAGCTTCGCAACAGCGTATTTGTCGCTGAGGGAACATATAGTGTAGCATGCCACGACTATCAGCATAAGTGCCATGTCATTCCTCCGTTATCTCATAGCAGAGGTTCTCATAGTGCAGGGTCATGCCGATATCCGTGCCCTCCGGCAGAAGAAACAACGCAATGAAAAGCTCGTCCCCGCTGTCGATATCCGTCAGCGTCGCATATTCGCCCTCTATTTTCGTTACCTTGTAATCATGTGGTTCCATATTTTTTCTCCGTTTCCATGCTTATGCGCAGTAATCTCATTATAGTGTATATTGTATCACACACCAAAGCAAAATTCAAGGTGTATCTTTAATAAAATAGTGTATTTTCAGCAGGAACTTACATGATACTATGGACAAAACTGCGATTTCGTGATATAATACAATATAGTCAAAGGAGAATGAAAATGATAGTAGACGCACATGCACATATATTTCCAGACAAGATCGCTGCCCGTGCCGCTGACGGCATAAGCAGCTTCTATAATTTGAAAGTACGTTTTGACGGGACCGTCGGTTCCCTGCTTGAAATAAATGAGAAAGCCGGTATTGACAAGGCGGTCGTGCAGTCCGTGGCGACTGTGCCGGAGCAGGTCCATAGCATAAACGATTTTATATCCCAGCAGGTGGCGCTGCACCCGGACAAGCTGATAGGATTCGGCGCGCTGCACCCGGATTTCCCGGATATCGCCGGCGAAACGGAACGCATAATCTCCCTGGGACTGAAAGGAATAAAGCTGCATTCGGATTTCCAGCAGTTCAACATAGACGACCCGAAAGCATTCCCTATTTATGAAGCCGCCGAGGGGCGTCTGCCGATTCTGTTCCACTGTGGTGACAACAGATACGACTACTCGCATCCGCGCAGGCTGTACAACATCATGAAGCGATTCCCGAAGCTCACGATAATCGGCGCACATCTCGCTGGCTGGACAAAATGGGACGAGGCAGCTGAGCTGTTCTCCGGCGGCACAATTTACGCCGACCTGTCAAGCAGCCTCTACGCGATGACTCCGGAGCATGCGGCGGAGCTTATCCGCAAGCTCGGCACGAAACGCGTTTTCTTCGGGACTGACTACCCGATGTGGAGCGCAGTCGAGGAGCTTGAACGCTTCCGCAGACTTCCGCTGAACGCCGAGGAACAGGAGGATATCCTGTCACGGAACATCCTGCGGCTGCTTGGAGAGGAATAACGATGTACCAGCGTGTTTTGACCGCGCTTGCGGTTTTCGGTCAGTTCCTGGCGCTGTTTCCGTTCGTCGTGGTGTCCGAGGGGATCGGCTTCGGGGCGTTCACCTGGTGGCACTATTTCGCAATGTACGGTGCCATCGGAGTGTTCTACCTCTGCGGGCGGCTGCTCTCCTGCTGGGCGCACGGCGGAGGGTTCTCACGCAAGGTCAAGCCGTTCGTGATGTTCGTTTCCAGGATCGGTGTGATCCTACCCGCGGCGGTTTTCTGCGTGATATGCGGCGTGACCCACGCGCACTCCGGAATGATACTGTACCTGCTGCCCGGCTGCATTACCGCGTATTACGCGGGGTACCTCGCGGTCGGAAAGGATTACAGCGACATCTTCACGCGGGGCTGGTTCGCGGTGTTTTTCGTATCGGCGGTGGTTGCTGCGCTGCTCATCGGACTTACCCGTGATACTGATATCACGTCTGCCGGAATGACGCAGCTCTGCGTTTCATTCGGAGTGATGATGATAACCGCGGCAGTCCTCACCAATCAGACGAATATCGACGTACAGACACGGCAGCGCTCCGGCGGTCACGCCGTGCTTCCGGCGGGAGTGCGCAGGTATAACGCGCTGCTCATTATGGGTGCTGGTGCGCTTCTCGTGGGGCTGTGCCTTTTCGCAAAGCCGCTCGCCGAGGGGATTATGGCGCTGATAAGACTGTTCATCCGGTGGCTGCTCTCACTTTTCCACAGCCGCGAGGACATCGAAGCTAATGACGGCGATATGTCGGAAAACACCGCAGACGCGCTCGATCAGTTCCAGAACAGCAATGAATTCGCGCAGCTGCTGATTTACGTGCTCGTCGCAGGACTGGTCGTTCTGGCGATAAAATACCGCCGTCAGATATGGGCGTTCATCAAGGACATATTCGCGCCGCTTTTCCGCGTAAATATCCACGAGCAGTCATCACCGTTCGTGGACGAATTCAGCGCAAGCACCGACGCGCGGGCAAGTTCCCGGTCCTCCGCACGGACAGAGCGCGAACTTCTGAAAAAATACCGCCGGGAAACAGACCCGGTGCTGAAATACCGCCAGGGCTACGAGCTGTTTCTTATGCGGCTCGGCAGGACTTCTTTCCCGCAGCTGCCGACGGATACCACGACGGTCCACCGCGACAAGGGTGGAATGGCGTTCGGCGAACGCGTTCAAAGCGATCGCATTACAGAAATGATACGACAGTACGACCGCGTAAGATATGGCGGCGAAATTCCTGGCGAAGCTGCCCTTGACCAGCTCGACCAGATACTCAATGAGATAAGATAAAAAGAAATGGAGATACAGCATGACATTCAGAGAACTTCTCAAAACTGACCGACACATCGTGCTTGACGGCGCTATGGGCTCCGTACTTCAGCAACACGGACTGAAGCTCGGCGGACTTCCCGAGGAACTGAACTTCACACAGCCGGAGCTTATCCGCTCTATCCACAAAAGCTACATTGAAGCCGGTGCTCAGGGAATTTACGCGAATACTTTCGGCGCTAACCGCCACAAGCTCCAGAACAGCCAGTACTCCGTTGAGCAGATAGTGCAGGAGGGCATAAAGATCGCCCGGAAAGCTGCGGCGGGAACCGACGTCCTTGTCGGACTTGACATCGGTTCGCTTGGCAGAATGCTCCGCCCCACCGGAGATATGCCGGTTGACGAAGCCTACGACATGTTCCGCGAAATAATGGCAGCCGGTAAAGACGCGGATTTCATCGCCATTGAAACCATGACCGACCTCATGGAAATAAAAACCGCGCTCCTCGCCGCAAAGGAAAATACTGATCTCCCCGTTATCTGCACGATGTCCTTTGAACAGAACATGCGCACATTCACCGGATGCAGCGCCGCCGCCATGGCGCTCACCCTCAGCGGACTTGGCGCAGACGTGATCGGCATGAACTGCTCCCTCGGTCCGAAGGACGCACTTCCCATAGTTGACGAGATACTCAAATGGAGCAGCGTTCCGGTGCTTATCCGCCCGAACGCCGGACTTCCCGACCCAGCCACTAACCTCTATGACACCACTCCTGAGGAATATGCCGAGATCATGGAGCACATTGCCGACAAGGGCGTAAAAGTGCTCGGCGGCTGCTGCGGAACCACTCCGGATTTTATCCGTGAGGTTTCAAAGCGCGTCAAGGGAAAGACATGCGTTATGCCGAAGCCAGTTATTCCGGCGGCAGTGTGCAGCGCCTCCAATATCGTCACTGTTGATACCGTCAGAATAATCGGCGAACGTATAAACCCCACCGGAAAGAAACTTTTCAAGGAGGCTCTCAAGAAGCACGACCTTGATTACATCATGCGCCAGGCTCTCGAACAGACCGGTGCCGGGGCTGAAATTCTTGACGTAAACGTCGGACTTCCGGATATCGACGAAAAGGAAATGATGATATCCGCAGTAAACGCGATACAGTCCGTGACTGACGCTCCGCTCCAGATAGATACCACTGAGCTTCCCGTGCTGGAAGCCGCGCTGCGTATCGTCCCCGGTAAGCCGATAGTCAATTCCGTGAACGGCGAGGAGGAAAAGCTCCGCACGGTGCTTCCGCTGGTAAAGAAGTACGGCGCCGCCGTTGTCGGACTTACCCTCGATGAAAACGGTATCCCCAAGACCGCCGAGGAGCGCTTTGCAATCGCAGAGAAGATACTCAACCGCGCACTGGAGTACGGAATCCCGAAGCAGGACGTTTACATCGACTGCCTGACGCTTACCGCTTCCGCTGAGCAGGACGGAGTCAAGGAAACTCTGAAAGCGCTGCGTATGGTAACTGAAAAACTCGGACTCAAGACGGTGCTCGGCGTGTCCAACATTTCGTTCGGACTTCCGAACCGTGAGCTTGTAAATACAACGTTTATTTCCCTGGCAATGCAGTGCGGTCTTACGCTGCCGATAATGAATCCGAACATCGCCGGAATGACCGGAGCAGTACGCGCGTTCCGTCTGCTGAGCGGTTACGACCGCCACGGAGTGGAATTCATCGAGAACTACGGCGCGGAGGTCAAAAAGCCCGCAGCGGCCGCAGTTACGGCGGATATGGACATCTCTGACGCAGTTGCTGCCGGTCTGAAAGCGGAATCCGCAGCGGCGGCTGAGAAGCTTCTCAGCTCCGGCACAGACCCGATGGAGCTTATCAACGGAAAGCTTATCCCCGCACTTGACACGGTAGGGGCAAAGTTCGAAAAGGGTACGATATTCCTGCCGCAGCTGATACAGTCCGCGGGCGCTGCGCAGGCGGCTTTCGACGTGGTGAAGAAGTCCATTTCCGAGCGCGGCGGCAGCGGAGTATCCGCAGGTCGCGTAGTCCTCTGCACTGTCAAGGGCGATATCCACGACATCGGAAAGAACATCGTAAAAACGCTGCTTGAAAATTACGGCTTCGATGTCATAGACCTCGGCAAGGACGTAGATTATCAGGACGTAGTGGACGCCGCGATAAAATACGATGTACGCCTGGTAGGACTCTCCGCCCTCATGACAACCACTCTCAAGAGCATGGAAAACACGATCAGGCTGCTGCACGAAAATAACGTAAACTGCAAGATCGTTGTCGGCGGCGCAGTACTCACTCCGGAATATGCCGAGAAGATCGGCGCGGATTACTATGCCCGTGACGCAAAGGAAACAGTAGACATCGCGCGCAAGGTATACGAAAAATACAAATAAACAGCAAAAGAAAGGGTCAATATGTCAGAAGCATCACTAACAATGGACAGCATCGAGCAGACACACGCTCTGTTCGGCGACCTTGACTGCAACGTAAATACGATACAGAAAGCGTTCGGAGTTACGATATTCAGCCGCGGAAGCGACGTGAAGATCACCGGCACGGACGAAAATGCCGTGGACTCCGCAAAGCGCTGTCTGGAGTCGCTTTCGAGAATGTTCCGCAAGGGCGACCCGATAAACGATCAGAATGTGCGGTACGTCATTTCACTCGTAAACGAAGGCTCGGAGGAAGAAGCGGACACAATATCCTCCGACTGCGTGTGCGTAAGCTACGCCGGAAAGCCTATCCGTCCGAAAACGCTCGGTCAGAAGAAGTACTGCGAGATGATACGCAAAAACACCATCACATTCGGCGTTGGTCCTGCCGGAACCGGTAAGACTTACCTCGCCGTCGCACTGGCGGTCAGCGCGTTCAAAGCACACGAAGTACAGCGGATAATCCTCACAAGACCGGCTGTTGAAGCAGGCGAAAAGCTGGGATTCCTCCCCGGCGACCTCCAGAACAAGGTAGACCCCTATCTGCGGCCGCTCTATGACGCGCTTTTCGAGATGTTCGGACAGGAAGCCTTTGCGAAGCTCCAGGAACGCGGAGTCATTGAAGTCGCTCCGTTGGCGTACATGCGCGGACGTACCCTCGACGACAGCTTCATAATTCTCGACGAAGCCCAGAACACCACCCGTGAGCAGATGAAGATGTTCTTAACACGACTTGGCTTCAACAGCAAAATGGTAATTACCGGAGACATCACGCAGATAGACCTGCCGGAAACGTCCAAATCCGGACTTATCGAAGCGCTGAAAGTACTCAGAAATATCGATGATATCGCGCAGAACCGCTTCACCGAAAAGGACGTGGTACGCCACAGACTGGTGCAGGATATCGTCCGTGCATATGACAGCTACAACCAGGCGAACAAGCAGGAGCAGGACAAAAGGCCCTACCGCAACAACAGGAGGAACGCATGAAGATAATCACTTTTCTAAGCAATGAACAGGAAAAAATGGCTCCGCCAGAGGATATCGAACATCTGATAGAAATATGCACCGCCGCCGCCCTTGAAGAAGAGGGAATCGACGACACCGCAGAGGTCTCTGTTACCCTGGTGGATAACGATGGTATCCGTGAGCTGAACAGGGAGCACCGCGACATCGACCGCGAAACCGATGTTCTGTCGTTCCCGCTCGGCGATGACGATGGATACGAAGTCGATCCTGATAACGACGCCATCATGCTCGGCGATATCGTCATTTCGCTTGAGAAAGCCGCTCAGCAGGCGCAGGAGTACGGACACTCCTACCGCCGCGAAGTTGCATTCCTCATCACACACTCGCTTTTCCATCTTCTCGGATACGACCATGTAAACAGTGATGAAGAGGAAAAAATCATGTTCAGCAAGCAGGAAAAAGTCCTTGACAAGCTCGGAATAACCCGCGACGTATGAAAAAATTCCTAAAAGGCTTTTCCTACGCCGCCGTCGGGATAATCCATGGATTCACCGAGCGTAATTTCCGGGTACATGTATGCGCAGTGTGCTTTGTAAGCTGGTTTGCACTGCGGTTCTATGAGCTTTCCCGCGGAGAATGGGCGGCGCTGCTGCTGACTTTCGCGGCGGTTATCTCCGCCGAACTGGTCAATACATCGATCGAGCGCCTGTGCGACAAGGTCTCACCGGAAAAGGACGAAAACATAAAGCACAGCAAGGACTGTGCCGCCGGAGCGGTCCTGGTCTCTGCCATATTTGCGGTGATCATCGGAGTTACGCTGTTCTGGGATACAGGGCGTTTTGAAATTATCGGCGGATATTTTATGGCTCAGCCGCTGAGGTTTCTGTGGCTGGGACTTTGCGTAATAGCAGGCGCCGTTTTCGTTTTTCTCCCGGAAAGGCTCAGGGACAAGAAGTAAATGCATATAGTATAATTGTGTCGGTTCCGCCGGCACAATCGGAACAGAATAACATGAATAAACACGAACTCACGGAATACATCTCTGAAATCTACAATACGGATCCTGACCACCCATGGACGTCCGACCCGGATTATGCGGTATTCCGACATTCCGGAAACAGGAAGTGGTTTGCGCTGATAATGGATATCCCCGGAGCCAGGCTGGGTCTGGAATGCGATACCGTATCAATCGTAAATCTGAAGAACGACCCGATCATGTCCGGCTCAATGCGGTCTGAGCCGGGAATTTTCCCGGCGTATCACATGAACAAGGAAAGCTGGATATCCGTGACGCTTGACGGCACAGTCCCGGATGAGAAGTTGAAAATATTACTTGACATCAGTTTCGAGCTAACAAAGCCGAAGCTGCGCAAACGGAAATGAACTCATCCGGAGGGCGCTATGAAATCAACACCAGATATCGGACTTGTACTATGCGGCGGAGGCGGGCGCGGTGCCTATCAGATAGGCGTCTGGCAGGCTCTGAATGAACTGGGTCTTGACAGGTACATCAACGGAGTTTCCGGTACATCCGTCGGAGCGCTCAACGCCGCGTTATTTGCCTGCGGTGACATCAATCTTGCGGAGAACATCTGGACCTCCCTGCGCCGCCGGGATATAACCGACCCAGCTGAAACCGCCGGGCGCGTGCTGCTCGGTGTAATGAATTTCCTCGGCTCGGAGAACCGTACGATAGAAATTCCCGCACCGGAGCAGGCGGTACGGGCGGGAGTTTTTTCCCCGGAGGGACTTATCGGCAAGATAGAGGAGAACGGTGTCAACAACTGCGTTTCCGGCTGCGGAATGCCGTGCTTCGCCTGCTGCCACAACAGCAGCACCGGACGCGCTGAATACTTCGACATGAGCGCGTATCCACCGGATAAAATAACGGATTTTCTGACCGCCTCGACAGCTATTCCCGCGGTTTTCCCGGCAAAGGAGATCGACGGAGTATTCTACCGCGACGGCGGACTTTCCGACAACACGCCGATAAAACCGCTTTACGACATAGGCTTCCGGAAGTTCATAATAAGCTATCTCGGAAGCATCGCGGCAGATCTGTCGGAGTTCCCGGACGCAGATTTTCTGGAGCTTTATCCATCGGACAGGATACTTCTCGGCAAGAACGAGGGCATGCTTCTTAAAGCCGGAACGCTTGACTTTGACGGCGGAAACGCCGCGCTGCGTATTGAACTTGGCAGGACTGAAACTCTGGAATATCTCTCCGGAAACATCGGTACATTTTTCCGCGAACGGCTTATGGAATAATCCAGCAACAGCTGCACAGAATACTTGCAAAACCACCGGAGGTGTAGTATGAATATAGTACCCTGTAAGGAAAACTGTCGCTGGCAGCAGGAAGGAATGTGCACCCTGCCTGTCCTCACCTGCCCGTCTGACAGCACTGTGTCGCAATGCAGATATTTTTCAAAACCTGATGCTGTATAATAAAATTTGGCACTCCACGCTCAAAAGAATATACTAAAACCAGAATGGTGAATAACATGTCAGACGCAAGAAATACGACAGGATTTATAAGCAGCAGTCAGTAAAACCAGCGAGGAACTGAAGGTACCGTGCAAATAGGCGCTTAATGCGCCGGACGCCGTACTTCCGTGGGCATCTGTGCTGTGTTTGCTGACCTTATCGGCAACGGTTCAGCTGACGTAATGAACGCTTCCGCTATCCTGGAATAATTTCGGACTGCTCTGAAAAGCGTGCTCCATAAAAATTTCCGGCGTTGGTTATCCAGCGCCGGATTTTTGTTATGTATGCGAGTTGCTTATTTCTGCTGCATTCTCTGTTTCCTGCGGAGAAGCTGAGGTGAGGCTTCTCCTAATGCACCCTTGTCGAAAAGCATTATGGGAAGTGAATTGAGCATTAATTCTCCAAAATAATTCTCATAGAGAACTGATTGGTTCAGTTTCTCTAAAGCAGTTTGGCGTTTGGTGTTTGGATCGTTGTCCAGTTCGTTGAATCTTTGGTTTGCTTTCCAAGCCTGATCAATGAGCGTCTGCGCGGTGTCATCATTCCAGTCTTCATCTCTCAGCAGGCGCGATTCGTCCATTGTGCTGATTGCTTTTTTGACTTTATCAAGTCTTGTGATGACTGCTCCTATTTCCTTTTCGGTCAGCAAGTCTTTGAGGGCGTATTTTATCATTTCCTTATCAACAGCCTTTATCCTTTCAGCGAATGCCCTGTCCAGGAAGGGCAGTTCCATTTCGCCTGTCTGGATATTGTATGCATTTCTGGTGTTGCCTTGACCATTGATAAAAGCTCCGTTTTCATTCAGTCCAAATGCGCCATCATTGTCAATCCCCTGTAGATCTGAGAGCTCACCCTGTTCATTTTGGGTGACAAGGAAATTTCCACCATGCCTGTCTATCTGACCACAAATGTTGTCAAATACCTGGAGACTGCAAAGATCTCTTTGGAAATTACCTGTCGAATTGAGCAGAACATCCGGGCGTTCTTTTGTGCTTGAAAAGGTGATCGTTTTTTTGTCTTCTTTTGCTTTAGCTGTTAAGTCATTTCCTGACATCTGCCCCCTTGCCTGTTCCATCAGATTTCCGCGTATGGTCGAACCGGTGGCTTCATCGTATATTTCGGCTGTTTCTGATTTTGCAACGAGGTTGCCAACTCCAAGCAATGCTGCCATACGGCTTGTCGCGACATTTCGCCTTGTCATGTTGACCTTTTCGCTGCCTTCGCCTATTTTCAGGCGTTCCATAACGGTATCCGATGTTATATATGCCGAGGGTACTCTGTCATCTATAAAGTGTATGGCAGCAATTCCGTCTTGAGACAGCCCGGTCAGCTTTGATTCTAATCCTGAGTCCTTATGACTTTCGGTTCCCTGTAAAAGAGGCCGAGAAGCCCATTCACGAATAAGCTTTTTATCATTTTTCGTGAGGCTTGGGAAACGCTCAAATGTTTTTTCTGCAATTTGAGCTGCGACATTTTTCTGAGACATGTCAAATTCGTCTTCAGGCTTGAAGTAATGCGTATCCGAAAGTTGAACCGGTGTACCGTCTGCCCCTTTTACAGTGGCATTTTGGGCAGTGATTCTGTACACCTCGGACGCCTGACCACCTGTCTCCTTGCCAAATGCCGCAAAATCTTTTACAGTCAGATGAATGGTACGGCTTTGGTCAAGCAGCTGGTTCCAGTCTTTCTGGCGCTGTTCTTCTGGCGAAAGCGAGCAGAAATCCGTTCTTACCGCGCTCAGTGCGATCAGATCGGTGTTGGCTTTTTCCTGGATATGTAGCACGATATTCTTGCGCGCGATACCGGCTTCAGTCCTGGGCGAGCGTGAAGTATACTCGTTGCAGGCGCTTATAAGTTGGCGGTATTTGTCGTCCATTTCACTAAGCATTTTATGGTTTTGGGTAGGATTATCGGTGAAATTCACGCTCATCGCGTTGTTGATGGCTTTAAGGCCATTGACAACTTTATTATATAAACTGGAATTCCAGACCGGTACGCCGCCTTTCTGGCTGCGACGAAGTTCCGTATAGAGATCTTTCAGGCTGTCCCGCGCCATTGCAGGGTTTTGCTGTATGCTTTTCATTGCTTTTGCATTTTCGTCCTGAGGCGTCATCATCTGACCGGCATTCTGGTTGCCTACGCTTGACGCAAACGCCATCATATTCGGCTGATCAGCTGTCTGGTTCTGCTGCACGGAACCGCTGTCCTGTTTCTTTTTGCTGCTTCTGAAAAAATCAAGAAAACCCATCTTTAATTCTCCAATACTAATTATTTTGGTAGATATAAAGTCAATACATCTGAATTATATCATATTTTTCCAAAAAATGCAACAGAAAAATTGATGCTGTATAATAAAATATTTATTCCATTGCACTTTTGCTCAAAATCATTGAGTGTAATGTGTAAAGCTATATTGACAATATCCTTACACCAAAAAAGGCTGCATCTTCTCTTTTTTCAGATGCAGTCTTTTCTTTTGTTGCTTTTTACAGCCCCTTATTATTGGTTAGGGTATGGTCTTGGTTATGCGGCACTACAATTCCTTTTGTAATGTGGATTTGCGACTATATTCCTTTGATGCCCCCGCATCCGGGACGGTTTTAGATTATGATCACCTCTAAAAACCTTGTTTGAGTGAAAATGTGTATAGCACACCGCCTGCTTCTTTCAACGAGCGAAATTTCTGA
>CAKSHT010000045.1 GCA_934457235.1 uncultured Oscillospiraceae bacterium | reverse complement strand
TAAATGTTATATAATTAATATAGATTTGCAAAAAACAGGAGTGAGCATGATGATCATTCTGCCGGAGCAGGTCACACAGGCGATAAGTGTGCTTGAAAAAGCAGGCTACGACGCCTATATTGTCGGGGACTGTGTTCGTGAACTTCTGCTGGGCAGCGACCCGCAGGATTATGATATAGTTACCAACGCCGGGATAAACGATATACTTTTCGCGTTCCGGGAGTACCGAATTTCTGACGAGGGAATGAAGCGCGGCGAGGTTCTGATCACGGTGGTCGGCATGATAATACAGGTGTCCCCGTACCGCCGTGAGGTGGTCGGCAACCGCGTTATTTACGCCGAAAACCTTGAAACCGACCTTTTCCGCCGCGGTTTTACGATGAACGCCATGGCGTACAGTCCGCGTACCGGGCTTATCGACCCGTTCGGCGGCAGGGCTTCCCTGCGCCCGGACCCGGCGGCAGTCGCCGAGGAGGAGCGCGAGGAATTGCAGGAAGGGCTTGTCCCGGACAGTCCCGCGGATATCAACCGCAGGACCGGAGTTGTGCGGCTCCCGGCGCGCGTTATCGCCATCGGGGAGATGCAGTCGCGGACAGTAAAGGAAAACGGTAAGTCCACCACTGAATCATGGTACGACATGTCAAAGTGCTTCACCACGGATCCGGCGAGGATACTGGAGGCGATGCGCTACTGCTCCGAGGGAGAGTACGTCATCGAGGACAAGACCCGCGAGGCTATCCGCGCGAACGTCAGCTGCTTTGAGTACGCCGAAAAGGACAAGCTTTTCAACGAGCTTTCCCGCATAGTTATGGGAAAATACGCCGCCCGCGTCCTTGAGCAGTACGCGGATATACTGAAATTCCTGATTCCTGAGATAGAACCGTGCGTTGGCTTTGAGCAGCACAGCGTACACCATGATTTCACGGTGTGGACGCACATATGCAAGTCCGTGGGATATGCAGTGCCGCAGCTCCCGGTGCGTTTCGCGATGTTATTCCATGACCTCGGCAAGCCGGACTGCTGCTCCATTGATTACAGGGGGCAGGGACATTTCAAGGGGCACGGTGAGCGCGGACGGCTGCTGGCTGAGCGTATAATGCGCCGGCTGGAGTTCCCGGCATCGCTCTCCGGAGAGGTGAGCTGGCTCGTATACTACCACGACAAGGAGATACCTGAGGAGCGCGCGGAGTTAAAACGGCTCCTGGACAGCCTGGGCGCGGAGGATCTGCGGAAGCTCATACAGTGCGAGATCGCGGACGCCCGTGCGAAGAAGCTCGACACGGAAACGCCGGATGTACAGCGGCTGAGGGCGGCTTCCACCGCGCTGAAAGAGATACTTGACACCGGCGAGTGCTATAACATCCGTCAGCTGGCGATAACTCCGCGGGAGCTTATCGAGCGCAGACTTGTTACTTCCGACCAGGAAGCGGAGCAGTTGATGAACGCGTTGTTTGAGATGGTGCTTGACAAGCCGTCGTTCAATAATAAGCTTATGCTCCTGGATATGGCGGAAAAGAGCAAGCAGCGCCTTGACGAAATTTTAGCCGAGCGCGAGCGCGCCGCCGCAGAGAAACGCGCGGCACAGGCTCTGAAGCACCGCCGCGGCGAACCGGTATATACCAGGAAAAAGAAGTAGGGCGGAATTTTAAAGAACGTCTGATCTGAGAGCGGCGCGGCTTGGAAAATCGGACGTGCAATCGAACATACGAAAAGGGGCTGTAGAAATTTACAGCCCCTGTATTCATTATTGTAGGGGAGGGGCTTGCCTCACCCGTAAATATCATGCGGCAATCCGTTTATCCTGGTGCTTGGGGCGTCTGCTCCTACGAAAATCCGGCATAACAATCCAATTTATCCCGTTGTGTATGGTGCCTGCCCCCACCATAAATTAACGCGTCAATCCCCGATTACCCTATAGCAAAGCACCTGAAAATCAATTTCCGTGGTGAAGCTGTCGTTAGTCCCGAAATATCCGTAGAGCCTTCCGCTGTCGTGCTGGGAGGTCTTGTAATAATATGGCGTCATGGTGAACAGCGCGTTGAGGATTTCCTGGCTGGTGATGGTGATTTCGTCCTGTACCGTGCGCTTTTCCAGAAACTCCATGCCGGGTATTTCGTAGGGCTTGACCTCGTTGAGCCGCGGCTCGTCGTAGATTAGGGATTTCAGACCGTACAGGTGCCGCTCACCGGGAATAGCGGTAATGATTATCCCGCCGGGCTTTACGACCCGCAGTAACTCCTCGCGCTGGAACGGCGCAAATATCACCGCCGCCATATCCGCTGAATTATCGCAGAACGGAAGCCGGAACACGCTTGCCACCGCGCAGAAAATATCCCGCTTTATTCCGCCGCCGTTGATACGCGCGTGCGCTGCCGCAAGCGCATTTTTAGAGATATCAACGCCGAAAACGCGCATTCCGGGCGCCGCCTCGTACATGCCTACGGTGTAGTAGCCCTCGCCGCAGCCGCAGTCAAGCAGCGTCACTGGCTCCGGGAAATCTGCGGAATATTTCGCGGCGCAGGCGCACAGCGTATCCCGCAGCCCAGCGTAGGCGCCGCTGTCCAGGAACAGACGCCGGGCGGCTACCATTTCCTTGCTGTCACCGGGATCCTTTACGTTCTTGTGCTGGGAGAGCAGCAGGTTCACATAGCCCTTGGACGAGATGTCAAAGCAGTGGTTCTTCGGGCAGCGCAGGGAATTTCCATCGAATTTCAGCATGGGAGGCGCGCTGGTCTTTTCGCCGCATACCGGGCATGTCAGCGGGAGGTTTTCTGTTATCATGTGTTTCTCCTTCAAGTGAATTGTGTTTATATTATATACTATTATTACGACATAATCAAGGGCGGATTTCGACTATGTTTTGTTGGTAATGCACAAAACATAATATGGAATTTGTACATGGCATATCAAAAAACTTCACAAAAATGGTTGAAATTTATACAAGATTACTATATAATAGAACCATGGAGTTCCGGAAAGCCGGGCTGTCAAATAATTATTCGGAGGTTCGACCCAATGAAAGCATTCACTGCTGATAACATCAGAAACATATTACTTGCCGGACATGGCGGAAGCGGAAAGACTGCATTAGCCGAGGCTATGCTGTTCAAATCAGGGCTGACCGAGAGAATGGGCAGCACCAACGAGGGCAGCACCGTATGCGATTTCGACCCGGAGGAGATACGAAGGAAGATCTCCATTAACTCCGCGCTCGCCACGACAGTATGGCAGGATACCAAAATAAACATCATCGACGCCCCCGGTCAGTTCGATTTCCTCGGCGGAATGTACGAGGGAATGCGCGCCGCTGAGTCAGTCATAATCACCGTGAACGGAAAGGACGGCGTATGCGCCGGCACACGCAAGGCATATGACCTTGCCGCCGGACAGAACAAGGCGAGAATGCTCGCCGTTACCTGCATGGAGGTGGAGAACTCCGATTTCTATAAGGTGCACACGCAGCTCAAGACCGTTTTCGGCCCATCAGTGTGCCCGATAGTCGTTCCGTATGATAAGAACGGCCCGGTCGAGGCTTACATAAACCTGCTGACGATGAAGGCGTACAAATACGATAACAAGGGCGTTCCGACAGAAGTCCCGATGCCGGCTTCCGAGAACCGTATCGCAGGTCTGCGGGCTTCCATGGCTGAGGCGGTCGCAGAGACCAACGAGGAGTTCATGGAAAAGTTCTTCAGCGGCGAGGATTTCACCCACGACGAGCTTGTAAAGGGAATACACGACGGCGTTGCGAGCGGCGCTATAACCCCGTTGGTATGCTGTGCGAACGACACGCTTTCCGGTGTTGATATGCTGCTTGACGCGGTGGTTTCTATGCTTCCGTCACCGAACGAGCGTAAGCTTGAGAACTGCGGCGGCGAGCTGCTTGACTATGACGAGAACAAACCTCTCAAGGCGCTCGTATTCAAGACGATCGCAGACCCGTTCGTCGGCAAGATAAGCGTGTTAAAGGTGGTACAGGGCAGGCTTGTGCCCGGCGCTACCGTCGTTAATGCGACCAACGGGGAAACGATACGCGTGGGCAAGCTGCTGAAGCTCCTCGGCAAAAAGCAGGAGGAAGTTGCCGAAGCCAACGCTGGCGATATCGTAGCCGTTGCAAAGCTTGAAGCAGCCACCAACGATACGCTCTGCGCTCCCGAAGCCGTAGCGGCGCTGGAGCCTACCAAGTTCCCGGAGGCGTGCTATTTCCGTGCGGTAAAACTGGCGGACGGCGGCGACGAGGGCAAGCTTTCCGCGGCTATCCGCAGACTTCTGGAGGAGGACCTAACGCTGAAATATGTCCACGACCACGAAACGCACCAGCGTATGATAGGCGGTCTGGGCGATCAGCACCTTGACGTCGCAGCAGCTAAGCTGAAATCCAAATTTGGCATGAATGTCGTTATGTCGGAGCCTAAAATCGCATACCGCGAGGCTATACGCAGGAAGGTCACGATCGAGAGCAAGTATAAGAAGCAGTCCGGCGGCCACGGTCAGTACGGACATGTCAAGATAGAGTTTGAGCCGTATGATGGCGATGAGCTGCTGTTTGAGGAGAAGATATTCGGCGGCAGCGTTCCGAAGAATTTCTTCCCGGCGGTCGAAAAGGGACTCCAGGAGGCGGCAGAGCATGGCTCGCTGGGCGGATTCCCGGTAGTTAAGCTGAAAGCGACGCTCATCGACGGAAGCTATCACCCTGTGGACAGCTCCGAAATGGCGTTCAAGACCGCGGCTTCAATGGCGTTCAAGGACTGCATGAAGGAGGCTCAGCCGTATCTCCTGGAGCCGGTGGACAGCCTGAAAATACTTGTACCGGACGATAAGCAGGGCGATGTGATGAGCGTGCTTTCCAAGCGCCGCGGCTCGGTTCTCGGAATGAATGCTGCGGACAATGGAATGACTGAGCTTATCGCGGAGGCTCCGGTAGCGGAGCTTGCGGATTTTGCGCTGACCCTCCGTCAGATAACCCAGGGACTCGGCGAGTTCACGTCGGAGTTCGCGCGCTATGACATGCTTCCTCCCGGAACTGAGATCAAGTCATAACAAAATATAATATGTGGCGGGCGGGCTTGGCTCCGTCCGTTGCTTTTATTTCAAAAAATTCGGAAAAAATGTCCCAGACCCCTTGACAAGGCGGATTTGATGTGATATAATAATTTTGCCGCATGTGCAGGGTGAGTTGTGCCCATTCACGGAAACAGCTCGTAAGCGCAGAAATGCAACCCCGACGCAGCGAGTCTGATTAAAAAGAGGTATTTAAAATGTACGCAGTAATCGAAACAGGCGGAAAGCAGTATCAGGTCAAGGAAGGCGACATCGTTTTCATCGAGAAGCTTGAGGCCGAGGGCGAGATCACATTCGACAAGGTTATCATGGTAGGCAAGGACGACGGCGTTAAGGTCGGCGCTCCCTATGTAGACGGCGCAAGCGTAAAGGCTACCCTGCTGAAGAACGGCAAGGCTAAGAAGATCACCGTTTTCACCTACAAGCCCAAGAAGAGCAGCAAGAGAAAGATGGGCCACAGACAGCCGTACAGCCAGGTAAGAATTGAAGCCATCAACGCATAATCTGCGAGTGATTTTTGCAGAGCGGAACGGTGCAATATACGGATTTGTAGTCACAGGTCACGCGGGCTACGGCGAGGATGGCAACGATATTGTCTGCTCGGCGGTAAGCTCTGCGGTGATGCTGGTCTGCAACACCGTGACCGATTTCTTCAAGGCTGACGCGGATGTGGCAGTCGGGGAGAACCGCATCGAACTCCGCCTGAACAGTTCTGACCGCCCCAGCGAGGAGCTTCTGAGATCCTTTTATGCACACATGGAGGGCATCGCAGAGGATTACCCCGGGGTAAAGGTTGAGTTGAGGGAAGCTTGACTTCCGAATGATAACAGGAGGATATAACAATGATTAAGATCAGTTTACAGTATTTCGCTCATAAAAAAGGTATGGGTTCTACCAAGAACGGCCGTGATTCCGAGTCCAAGAGACTTGGCGTAAAGCGCGCTGACATGCAGAAGGTAAACGCCGGAAGCATTCTGGTAAGACAGAGAGGTACACATATCCACGCTGGCAACAATGTTGGCAAGGGTTCTGACGATACACTGTTCGCTCTTATTGACGGCACTGTAAAGTTCGAGCGCCTCGGCAGAGATAAGAAGCAGGTAAGCGTTTACGCTGACTAATTTCTGCAATCTAATTAATCAACTGAGCCGGATTGCATAAATCCGGCTTTAGTTTTTCATGATTTTGCATGAAATAAAAGTTGAAAGTTGTGAAATAACAAACAGTAAGGAAAGCGAGGCGGCAGAGAATGTTTGTTGATAAGGTCGAAATATCTATCAAGGCAGGAAACGGCGGAAACGGGGCAGTGAGCTTCCACCGCGAGAAATATGTGAACGCAGGCGGACCTGACGGCGGCGATGGAGGTAAGGGAAGCGACATCATGTTTGTCGCTGACGATAATCTTTCCACGCTGATCGATTTCCGCTATAAGAAGAAGTACATCGCCCCGGACGGTGAGAACGGCGGCGCTAAGCGCTGCTCCGGCAAGTCCATGGAGCCTACGATAATACGTGTGCCCAGGGGGACTATAATCAAGGACGCCCACACCGGCAGAATCATGGCGGATATTTCCGACGATGAGCCGGTCGTAGTAGCCAAAGGCGGACGCGGCGGCAAGGGCAACGCAAATTTCGCAACTCCGACCCGCCAGATTCCGCGTTTCGCGAAACCGGGTTTTCCCGGCGAGGCGTTTGACGTCGTTCTGGAGCTGAAGCTGCTGGCTGACGTGGGTCTTGTGGGCTTCCCGAACGTTGGTAAATCCACACTGATAAGCGTTGTAAGCGCTGCAAAGCCGAAGATTGCGAATTACCACTTCACTACGCTGACCCCGGTGCTTGGCGTTGTGAAGCGCGGCGAGCAGTCCTTCGTAATGGCGGATATTCCCGGACTTATCGAGGGTGCCAGCGAGGGCGTTGGACTCGGACATGCGTTCCTGCGTCATGTAGAGCGCTGCCGACTGATAGTACACGTTGTTGACGTTTCCGGAATCGAGGGTCGTGACCCGAAGGACGATTTTGAGAAAATAAACCTGGAGCTTGCGAACTTCTCAGAGGACCTTGCGGAGCGCCCGCAGATAGTTGCGGCGAACAAGTCAGACATGGCTACCGAGGAGCAGATTGCGGATTTCCGCAGTTTTATCGGAGAAAAGGGACTGCCGTTCTTCACGATATCCGCTGCGACGACAGAGGGCACTGACGCGCTCATGGACTGTGTAGCCGAGGAGCTTTCGAAGCTCCCGCCGCCTAAGCGCTTTGAGGTACAGCCACTCACTATGGCGGAGCTTCAGCAGATGGAAAACGAGAAGCACAGCTTCACCGTGCAGAAGATCGACGGCGTTTACGTTGTGGACGCACCGTTCATGGCTTCGATTCTCTCCACCTGCAACATGGAGGATTACGAGAGCCTGCAGTATTTCCAGAGGGTGCTGCGATCCAGCGGTATAATCGACGAGCTTGAAAAGCAGGGTATCCAGGAGGACGACCTTGTTTCGATCTACGATTTCGAGTTCAATTATGTGAGATAATTCCGTGAGAAACTGTGCTGTTTCCGAGGTAGAATAATGACTTTCATCAGCGTATTGCTCCGTGACCTTGAACGTTCTTCTCCGGGAAGCGCCGGGACTGCAAAGCAGGTGCTTTCCATGCTCGGTGGTATCGCTCCGAAGTCCGCGCTTTTCGTCGGCGACGAGATAACCACGCCGCAGCTCATTTCCGGGCAGTTCGGCTGCCGCCTGACTTCCGCGTTTACTGACGAATTCCGCGCGGAGCAGGGCAGAGCCGTCGGTCTTGACGCTTCGGTGGTTCAGCTTTTTGAGCTTCCGGGCAGCGATGGCGGGTACGACCTCGTCTGGTACAACGGTATCGTGGAGTTCGACGGCTGCGTCCAGCGGCTGGAGCAGCTCCGCGCAAAGCTCGCAAAGGGCGGTACGCTTGTTTACCGCGCGGTGAGCTGGCTCACGGAGCCGTCGCCGGATACGAAGATGTTCTGTCAGCGGCGTTTCGGGCAGATACTACCGCTGGATAAGGTGCTCGTGCTTGCGAAAGAGCATGGCTGGCATGTGCAGGATTTTTACATCGCGCCGAAATCCGACTGGCACGCGGGATATTACACCCCGCTCATCGCCGCGGCGGAGAAGTATGCCGGGATACACAAGGATGACAGCAGTGTTTCACTGGGAATGAGCGAGCTTCGCAAGGAGTGTGGGATATTCGACGCGCACTGTGAGGAATACAGCTGCGTATACTACATACTGAAAGGTTGATGTAATGGCTTTAACAGTACTGTCCGAGCATGAAGCGGGCGCATATAGCCCGAATGTTCTGGCGTTTTACGGCGACTGCGTGTATGAGCTTCTGGTGCGGCGCGAGGTCGTGCTGAGAGGGAATACGAACGCCGGACGGCTGCATGACCTGGCGGTGGAGCAGGTGAGGGCGTCATATCAGTCAAAGGCGGTGGATGTTATCGAGCCGCTGCTGACCGAGCGCGAGAACGATATTCTCCGCCGCGGCAGGAACGCCGGGGGAATATCAGTCCCCAAGAGCGCAAAGCCATCGGAGTACCGCCGGGCGACCGCGCTTGAAACTCTGTTCGGATACCTGAGCCTTTCGGGGCAGCAGGAGCGCATAGAAACGCTGTTCACGGCGATCTGCGAGGCGCTCCCCGTCTAGTGGAGGTGCATATGTCACAGACTTCAAAAACCGTATGGCGCTGGGTCATTGACATCGTTGTGATAATCGTCGGCTCCGGCGTGTATTCGCTGGGAGTCCACTGCTTCACGGCGCCGAACAATATCGCTCCGGGCGGAGTCACCGGTATCGCGACGATAATCAGCTATGTCACACACTGGAACATCGGTACGCTGATTGCCGTTATTAACATTCCGCTTCTTATCGCGGGATTTTTCCTGCTTAACCGGGTGACGATGATAAAGACGCTCATCGGCGTCGCGTCGCTTACGGTCATGACGGACTACCTGCTGAAAAACGTCCCGGTCTATATCGCGGACAACGGCGGCGGTATCCTCGCGTCGATTTTCGGCGGATTGCTGATGGGCGCGGGCCTTGGGCTTGTATACGCTAGGGAGGGCACGACCGGCGGCACTGATATAATCAACAAGATAATCAACCGCTTTAAGCCGGAAATAAAGCTGGGTCAGATATCATTCCTGGTGAACGCCGGCGTTGCGGTCAGCGGATACATCGTGTACAGAAACCTTGACGTTGTGATGTATGCGATAGTTTCAGTTTTCGTACAGGCGAAGGTAATTGACGCGCTGGTTTACGGCGGTCTGGAGGGCAAGTTCCTGATGATCTTTTCGGAGAAGCCGCAGGAGATCGCTGACCGTCTGTTGAAGCAGAAGCGCGGAGTTACGCTGCTCAAGGGCGAGGGAGCCTACAGCGGCGAGGAACGGCAGGTGGTATGCATTGCCGTCCACAAGAACGAATATGTCAAGGTAAAACGGATAGTCAAGCAGACGGATCCGAATGCATTTGTAATTATTACCGGCGCGAGCGAGGTCCTGGGTAAGGGCTTCCAGAAGCTGGATTGAATTAAACACAGAATAAGGAGAACGAATTTATGTCAGGACATTCAAAATGGAGCACCATCAAGCGCAAGAAGGGCGAGAAGGACGGCGCAAGAGCTAAGGTATTCACCAAGATCAGCCGTGAGATCCTCGTATGCATCAAGGAGACCGGAAGCGCTGACCCGGCGAACAACTCCAGACTCTACGCCCTCGTACAGAAGGCAAAGAGCAACAATATCCCGAACGACAACATCGACAGACTGTTGAAGAAGGCAGCCGGCGGCGCCGAGAAGAACGACTACGAGGACTGCGTATACGAAGGCTACGGTCCGAACGGCGTTGCAGTCATCGTTGAGTGCCTTACCGATAACAGAAACCGTACTGCAGGCGAGATACGCCATTACTTCGATAAGTTCGGCGGAAACATGGGCGCCAGCGGATGCGTATCCTTTATGTTCTCCCGCAAGGGAATCATCGTTCTTGACAACGAGGACGGCGACATTGATGAGGACAAGGCAATGGAGGATATTCTGGAAGCCGGCGGCGATGACTTCAGCTTTGAGGACGGCGTTGTTGAGATAACCACTGACCCCTCCGTAGTATCCACAGTAGCTGAGGAGCTTGGCAAGAAGGGCTATAAGGTAGTTTCCGCAGAGGAGGAGCAGGTGCCCTCTACATACACCACGCTCACCGACGAGGATCAGATCAAGAAGATGGGACTTCTCCTGGAAGCCCTCGATGACAACGACGATGTGCAGAACGTGTACCATAACTGGGACGCTCCTGAGTCTGACGACGAGGACTGATACAGAGCCGTCTGTGGTGATTTCATGAGATACGAAACAGCATAATGCAATAAAGCCCCTTAAAATCTGCTGATTACGGATTTTAGGGGCTTTGTGCTATTTCGTATTTAGTACGTACGATAAAAGGCTCACCACCTGCGGGTGAGCCTTTTATTTATGTAAGACGAATCAATTTATATATTCATAGTTGTAGCCAAAGGGGTTCACCGCAACGCCGTCAACTCGAACCTCGAAATGCAGGTGATTTCCCGTTGAATAGCCCGTAGTACCCACATAACCTATAACGTCCCCCTTGCTCACTTCCTGCCCCGCATATACTATGGTTGAATTGCAGTGAGCATAAAGCGTGGATATCCCTCCGCCGTGATCTATCAAGACATAGTTGCCATAACCGCCGTGATAGCCGCCATCGCTGAACGCTGTAATGACCGTTCCAGACTGTGCTGCGTATATGTTCGCCCCGCCTATGCCTGCATTACCTACATCAATTCCGTAGTGAGTACGGCTTTTATTGTTGACTACATCTGGTCCGAAATAGGTCGTGATATACTGATAGCTGCTGCTGAGAGGCCATCTGAAACCGTCTGTGGAATACACTGGCTGGTCGGGATTTTCCGACTGCCTTTTCTTTATAAGCTCTTCGATTTCGCGGTTTGCCTCCTCGATAAGCTCATCTGTGGCATTCATCGCATACTCAAGAGATGCCACCCTGTTGAGCAGGGAATCATTTTCAGATGAAACCCTGTACAGATCATTGTATTTTTCCTGCGAATATGACTCAAGATCTGATTTTTCGTCCTCTAGTGCAGTTTTTTCATTTTCAAGCCTGCTCTTGGAATCTTCAAGCTCCTGCTTATCGCTCTCAAGCCCTGCGATTTCCGTATCGAGGTCGGAGATCATATTCTCCTGCGCCTTTATGCTATCACTGAGGGACTGCATGAATTCCGTGTTTTGCTTGGAAATGTTGCGTATAACGTCATTATAAACAAAGAAGTTATACCAGTCGTCTGAACCGTTCAGCAGCGGAATAACGTCTGAGCTGTTGTTCATATACAGCGCACGGGCAAGCTTGCTGAAGTGTTTAAGGTTCTCGGTGTTTTCGGAATCAAGCTCAGCTATCTCGACCCGTTTATCCTGTATCTGCCCCTCTTTTGTTTCGATGATTGCTTCCAGTTTGGAAATCTCTTTTGATTTCTGGTCGATTGCCGCCTGCTTGGCATCAATAAGCTGTCTTTTCAAGATAAGCTCTGATTTGACGTCATCTATCTGCTGAGATATGAGCAGCATCATCTCTTGGTTTTCGTTGATGTCGCCGCTGTAGCTGTCTATTTCAGCCTGGCGCTTATCGTTATCCTTTCGCATCTGTTCAATTTCGGCTTCCCTCTGAGCTATCTGCGAATCATAATTAGCGTTACTGTATGCTGTTATTCCGTTTGCCATAATGAGAGCCGCCGAAAGAATAGCTGCCGTTACCCTATGTATGATTTTTTTATTCCCCATATCTACCGTCCTTTGCTATGTCAGCTCTAAGAATTGCAAATGCTATAAAAACTGCTATAAAACCGTATCTGAGGCATATAAAACGAAAAGCCTTTATTCAGTGAAATCTCATGAATAAAGGCTTTAAAAGTGGTTGCGGGAGCCAGATTCGAACTGACGACCTTCGGGTTATGAGCCCGACGAGCTACCGAGCTGCTCCATCCCGCGATATTAAGCACTCTGGAAAACTCCGTTCTCTTGAGTACTTAAATATTATATCACATGAAATCGGATTTGTCAAGGGTTTTTGCAAAAAAAGTTCAAAAATTTTATAGTGTGTTACTGAGTAGA
Source organism: uncultured Oscillospiraceae bacterium (assembly GCA_934457235.1). Classification (GTDB taxonomy): domain Bacteria; phylum Bacillota; class Clostridia; order Oscillospirales; family Ruminococcaceae; genus CAG-115. The sequence goes on along the minus strand of CAKSHT010000045.1, from coordinate 2,824 downwards.
CATGATCCGCACGGAAAGCTCCCCGGAATTCTCGCAAACCTCGGCACGGCATCCGTTTTTTAGCTCGCCGGAAATCATCATGCAGGACAGCTTATCCTCGATCTCGGAGGTTATCGTGCGGCGCAGCGGACGCGCTCCCATACTGCGTTCACGGGTGTTCTGGCTTACGCGGCGGCAGATGTGCCGCACCGTGTCGTCCGTGAAGCTGAGATTTATCCCGCATTGCGCCGCACGCCCCGCAAGCTTCTCAAGGAGGATCCGGCAGACCTGTTCAAGCTGCTCATCGCCGAGCTTACGGAATACTATCACGTTGTCGATGCGGTTTATAAGCTCCGGACTGAACTGCTTCTTAAGCGCGGACATCACGTCAGCTTCGGCGGTGTCCTGCTGTCCCGCGAAGCCAAGCGCATTCTTCTGGAGCTGCTCAGCGCCGATGTTTCCGGTCATTATCACGATGGTGCTGCGGAAATCCGCCGTGCGCCCGTCCGAAGCCGTCAGCGAGCCGTCCTCCAGGATTTGCAGGAGCAGGTTCAGCACGTCGGGGTGCGCCTTTTCAACCTCGTCGAACAGCACGACGGAATACGGGGAGCTGCGCACGCGCTTTATCAGCTGTCCTTCCTCCTCGTAACCGACGTATCCGGGAGGGGAGCCAATCAGCTTGGACACCGAGTGCTTCTCCATAAATTCCGACATGTCGAAGCGTATCATGCGCTTCTCGTCGCCGAAAACGGCTTCCGCCAGCGCTTTGGCAAGCTCCGTCTTTCCGACGCCGGTCTGTCCCAGGAATAGGAACGAGCATGTCGGGCGGTCAGGCTCCTTTAATCCTGTCCTGCCGCGGCGGACTGCGTTCGACACCAACTCCAACGCCTTATCCTGCCCGACGACGCGTTTTTTCAGCTGCTCCTCAAGCCCGGCGAGCTGCGCGGCTTCGTCGGCGGAGAGCCGCTGCGCCGGTATCCCGGTTATCGCCGAAACGGTCTGCGCAATTTCAGGCTTGTCTACGATACATGCGCGCCCGCTGTTCATAGCCTTTATCAGAGCGTACTCTTCGGCGCGGAGCTTCTCGGTGCTCACCGGATCGCGGGAGCCTGCTATCCCCCGGCGAACCTCGGACAGCCGCTTGATATACGGTGCGTTAAGCGTACCGGAGCGCACCCGCGCCGCCGCCTCGTCCACAAGGTCAAGCGCCTTGTCCGGGAGTCTGCGGTCGTTGATATACCTTACGGAGAGCCGCACGGCTTCCTCCAGCGCGCCGTCGGTTATCGTCACGCAGTGGTGCTGCTCGTAGCTGCGGCGCATGCCCTTCAGTATCGCGAGTGACTGGGCTTCGTCCGGCTGCTCGACTGTGACGGGCTGGAAACGCCGCTCAAGGGCGCTGTCCTTTTCGATGAACTTGCGGTACTCCTCGGTCGTGGTCGCGCCTATCAGGCATATTTCTCCACGGGCAAGCTGCGGCTTGAGAATATTCGCGGCGTCGATTGCGCCCTCCGCTGCTCCTGTTCCGACGATACTGTGAAGCTCGTCGATGAACAGGATTATATTCTTGCAGCCCGCGGCTTCCTCAATGACGCTTTTAAGACGCTCCTCAAAGTCGCCGCGGTATTTCGCTCCGGCGAGCATTGCCGTCAGGTCAATGGAGTAAATACGCTTGCCGAGAAGTCCCTGGGGGACGTTTCCGGCGGCGACGCGCTGCGCGAATCCCTCGACGACCGCAGTCTTTCCGACGCCCGCGTCGCCAATAAGGCAGGGATTGTTCTTGCAGCGCCGCAGGAGCACCCTGATGAGTCTGTCAGTTTCCTTTTCGCGGCCTATAACCGGGTCAAGGCTGCCGTTTTCCGCCATTTCCGTCAAGTCCCTGCCGTATTTGGACAGGGCGGGGAATTTCGCGCGGCGGTCCTTTTCGGACTGAAGCTCCGGCTCTGCCCAGCGCTGGGCGCATACCTCTCCGGCGAGTTTCACCTGGTTCACGCCCATCGCCGCGAGGTACTCCATCCCGCAGCTCTCGCGGTCGAGGACTATGGCGCGCAGCAGGTGCTCCGGTGCGGCTTTCCGCTGATTTTCACCGGCGGCGAACGAAAGTGCGTTGTCCATGAGTTTCCGGCTGCGGGGAGTGAGGTCGTTGAGGGAAAGCCGCGTGGGTCTGCCCCTGCCGATAGTTTCTTCAAGCCTGCGCAGTACTTCATTCCTGCCGACGCCGTAGCGCCGCAGTATCGCGGCGGTGGTGAAGCTGTCGTCGGATACCAGGCCGTAGAGGATATGCTCGCTGCCGACGTATGTGTGACCGCAGCCCATAGCCGCGCCCAGCGCTGCGTTGAGCGCCTTTATGGCGTTATCGGAAAATCCGCTGATCGAATTCATTTCGTGACCTCCTGTAATCAGCGGCATTGCCGGCTACCGCGCCGCTGTGATATTGATAGTATGCACAGAAGTCTGGCAAATATTTCAGTCAGAGGAAAATTTCTGTAACCTATCTGAGCGCTTCGCATATTATGTACTATGAAACGGAAGCTTCAAAGGGAAGCGGAACGTTTCTGAAACTAATTTTTCAGGAGGACACGAATATGTCATGCTTCAACTTTGGCGGTGGCAACTGCTGCTGGATCATCATTCTCATTCTTATCCTGTTCTGCGGCTGCGGCAATGGCAATGGCTGCGGTAACAGCTGCGACAACGGCTGCGGCGGTGGCTGCGGCTGCGGAAACAACAACGGCTGCGGCTGCTGATAGGCTTCCGGCATAACTCAAGAGCCCTCCCTCTCCGGGGAGGGCTTGCTTTGTTATTTATTAAGCACCCTTCTGAGCTCGCGCTCCATATAGGAAATATC
>CAKSHT010000044.1 GCA_934457235.1 uncultured Oscillospiraceae bacterium | reverse complement strand
CCCGGCAAAGCTGGGTCAAAAAATTGATTTCAAAAGCCCGCTTCGCGGGCAAAATTTACTTTTTCGACAGACTGAGGTGCTGCAAAAATTGCAGCACCTTTGTTTCAGTCATCTAAAAGATCGGTATTCATAACGATAGTGCGTATATCCTGGAGCATGTGCGCCGGAACACATATCTTGTCTATTCCCATTCGCAGGAACTCCCCGGTAAGGGATGTATCCGCCGCCAGTGAGCCGCATATGCCGATACGCGCACCGTTCTTTACCGCATTGCGTGCGCAGTAGTTTATAAGCCGCATGACCGCCATTCGCTGACCCTCGGCGAATTCCTCCGAGAACACGCTTCCCTCCGCGCGGGACAGCACCAACCGTGCCAGGCTGTCGCTGTCGATGAGCATTGTATCGGCGATGGGCGCGAGGATATCGCTGATTATAGCCGCCGCCGGAGTTTCTATCATAAAGCCCAGGCGGGAGTTTTCGGAGCATTCAAAGCCCTCGGCAAGCAGCTCGTTGCGAGTAGCGTCGCATTCGTTGAGTATCTTGCGTGCCTCCGTCACTGTAGTCACCATCGGGAACAGAATGCTCGCGCTTCCGTGGGAGCTTGCCCGAAGTGCGGCGCGTATTTGTATGGAATACTTATGGTATCTGTCGGGGTCCGACGAGCGAATCGCCGGCAGACGGATAACCGCCTTACTGTATTCTGCGATCTCCGCAATGTTGCAGAACATCTCAAACTGTTGCTCCTCGTCCGGAAGCTCGTGGCAGGAGAGCGCCGCAATTCCGTCCGCAAAGTCCGGGACGTCCAGCGTATCGCAGGCGAGCAGCGTTATGCGCTTGCCGTCCAGGGTGCGTGTTTCCGCCGTAGCCGCAGTGGAGGTACGGACGCGGCGCTTGTTGTTCAGGCGCATTCTTGCGTGCTCGTCCGGGCTTAGTATAACGAGTCCCGCGAATCCGTCAACGATGACGTCCTCGCCGTCCCGTGCCTTTGTCAGAAGATCCTCTCCGGCTCCGATGACAGCCGGGAGATCCATGCTGTGAGCAAGTATCGCGGTGTGCGATATAGGGGAACCGAACGCCGTCACGAACGCCGCTATGTTGCGCTGTTCCAGCGCAGCGGCTTCGCTCGGTGAGATATCCTCGGCGCATACCACGGAGTTCTCCGGGACGCCGCTGAGGTCGGGAGAAATTCCGGACAGAATGTATATCAGCCGTTCGGACACGTCGCGTACATCAGCGGAGCGCGCACGCATGTATTCGTTGTCCATGGACTCCAGCATTTTGGCGAAAACCTCTGAGGTCTGGGACACGGCGTACTCAGCGTTGACGCCGTCGTTTTCGATCATTCCGGTTATGGAGCCGCAGTAATCCTCGTCCTCCAGCATCATCATGTGGATGTTGAATATCTGCGCGTTCGGCTCGCCTATCTGGTCGATGTAAAGGTCATAAAGCGCCTGGAGCTGCTGAGCGGCTGTGTCCTTGGCTTCCTCGAACCGGTGTATCTCAGCGGCAGCGTCTGCGATCTTCAGCCGTACGATGTTGAGCTGAGGCTTTTTCAGTACGCATATATTTCCGGATACGATCGCGCCGTATACGCCTTTTCCGTTGAATACTGTCATAAATACCCCGCTCCTTTGCCTGAATGATTTGAAAAAACAGATGAAGATGCCTGCATTTTCCTTTGTAATTCTATAATAACATATTTGTGGGAACAAATCAAGTGCTTTTTAGAATATTCGCCAAAATTCAGCAAAAATGAGAACTAAAATTGTATAACATGCATATAGATGTTGAAAAAACAGCCGCACTATTCGGAAATAATGCGGCGTGGTATTCAAATTGAAATAGTAATGACATCACGTACAGTTTTCGAAGTGAACCGCTCCGCCAATCCGGGAGTCAGGAGCACCCTGCCGTCGTCGGTCACAAGGAGCATTTCAAATCCGCCGTGCTCCCGCCAGAAATCACACGCCATCTTCTCGCCGGAAACCAGCATTGCGGTGGAGAGAGCGTCGCACTCAATTCCGCTTTTCCCGACGATAGTCACTGCGGACACGCCGTTTTCTGAGGGGTACCCGGTCGCAGGGTCGATTATGTGATGATAGGTCTTTCCATCGTCGGCGGTGAAGCAGCGCTCGTATTTACCGGAGGTCACTACAAATTCGTCCTGTGCGGTGATTATCCCCAGGTACTGCATGCTGTCGTCCGGGTCGGCGACGGCGATCTTCCATGGACTTCCGTCCGGCTTGGAACCTATCGCGCAGACGTTACCGCCAAGGTTCAGTATCCCGGAGGACACGTTGTATTCACGCAGTATTCCGGCGGCGCAGTCCCCGGCGTATCCCTTTGTAAGCGCACCGAGGTCGATCTCATATCCCGCCGGAAGCGTAATGCTGCCGCCGTAAAGTTCCACGCTCTCATAGCCCGTGCGGCTCAGAAGCTCCGCCAACTCGTCCGAGGAGGGAACGCGGTGCTCTCCGGTCGTGAATCCCCAGGCGCGCACGACCGGATATATCGTGATATCCAGCGCGCCGTCGGTCTTCAGGGATATCTCCAGCGCTCTGGAGATTATGGTCTGCGCGTCGCTGCATATCTGCACCGGCTGCCCGTCCGCTGAGTTTACACGGCTGATATCGCTGTCCGGTATCGTCACGGAAAGCTCCTGCTCCAGTTCGTTCATGCGGCCGGATATCGCGTTCAGCGCTTCCTCCGCGTTATCTCCGTAGGCGGTGAGGGACATAAGCGTGTTCATCGAGTATATTTCAAGTGAGTGCGGCTCCTGCGCGGCACAGCCGGTAAGCATAAACGCCGCCGCTGAGGCCGCGGCGATTTTTCGTAGTTTCATTGTAATGCCTTTCTGATTTGTATCATCAATGCGTTTATTATAGCATTCATTTCCCGGAAAGTCAAACATACCGCAGAATTATTCAAAAAACTTGTGCGGTGTTCATCCGGAAAAAGTTGAATAATATGCTTGAAAAAAGTTGAATAATATGCTAAAATAAAAAGGTAGTATTTTTACTCTGAAAGGACGTTTTATTATGAATATTCTGGTAGTTGGCGGCGGCGGACGCGAGCATGCGATAATCACCGCGCTTTCCAAGTCCCCTAAGGTAGACAAGATCTGGGCTGCGCCCGGAAACGGCGGTATATCCGCGCTGGCTGAGTGCTTCCCGGTGAAGGCGACCGACCTTGACGGAATCCTCAAGCTGGCAAAGAAGCTCCAGCCGGATTTCGTATTCGTTGCCCCGGACGATCCCCTGGTAATGGGCATGGTTGACAAGCTAAACGACGCAGGATTCAGGACTTTTGGTCCGCGTGCGAATGCCGCTATCCTGGAGGGCAGCAAGGTGTTCTCAAAGGCTCTGATGAAGAAGTACGGTATCCCCACCGCGGGCTACGAGACTTTCACCGACGCTGACAAGGCTATTGAGTACATAAAGTCCCAGAACAGCTATCCCGCCGTTATCAAGTGCGACGGACTTGCGCTCGGCAAGGGCGTTATCATCGCAAAGGATTTTGAGGAAGCCGCAGCGGCTGTAAATTCCATGCTGCTTGACGGAAAGTTCGGCAAATCCGGCAGCGAGATAGTTGTCGAGGAATTCATGACCGGACCGGAGGTCACTGTACTTGCGTTCACTGACGGCAAGACCGTAAAGCCGATGATATCCTCGATGGATCACAAGCGTGCGAACGACAATGACGAGGGGCTAAACACCGGAGGAATGGGCACTATTGCTCCTAATCCGTGCTATACCGACGCATTCAAGGCGGAGTGCATGGAAAAGATATTCAAGCCGACCATCGCTGCTATGCAGGCGGAGGGACGTCCGTTCAAGGGCTGCCTTTATTTCGGACTGATGCTGACTCCGAACGGCGCAAAGGTCGTAGAATACAACTGCCGCTTCGGCGACCCTGAGACTCAGGTAGTTCTGCCGCTGCTGGAAACCGACCTCGTTGACATCATGGAAGCCGTATGGGAAGAGAATCTCGATCAGCTCGACATCAAGTGGAGCGACAAGTCATGCGCGTGTGTAGTCATCGCAAGCGGCGGATATCCCGAAAAGTACGAAACCGGTAAGGAGATTTCCGGGCTTGACGAAAAGGGACAGTCGCCCTTCGCGTACGTATACCATGCAGGAACGAAGCTGGAGGGCGGAAAGTACTACACCGCCGGCGGCAGAGTCCTTGGCGTGACCGCCACCGGGGATGATCTCCGCGAGGCTCTCGACAAGGCGTACAGGGCTGTTGACACCATCACATTTGAAAAGGCGCATTTCCGTAAGGATATCGGACAGCGCGCGCTCAAGGCACTTTAAGGAGTGGTGATATGAAAGGTACGATCAGGGCGCTTTCCTGGCTGAGTGGAATTCTGGCGGTGCTTTCCGTGATACTCAATTTCCGCGTTATCTTCGGCGGTGAGAGCTTTTTCTTCCGTTACGCGATGTTCTCGATGGTCAGAAGCGGCGGTATCATGGGATATCTCGGAAACCTGCTGAGCATGCTGATTGTTGCGTTTGGCTTCGGAGTTATGTTCTTCTTCGGGCTTCGCGCCCTCTGCGGCGGTGGAATGAAGGCGGTACGCCCGGCGCTCGTTGCCGGTGCTATAATGTCGCTGATGTCCATTGTTTCGCTGTTTTGCAGCATCGCCGGCGGTATATTCAACTTTGGCGACCTTATTATACTGGCAATGCCGGTGGTATACACCGTCTGCCTTTTCAGCGCCAGCGACAAGCTTTGATCTTAAAAACACAGGCACCCCTCTGATAAGAGGGGTGCTTTTTTTATTGCATAAGTCGTAACGCATTCCGCAGGAATTCAAGCAGGGTCTGCTGCTTATCCGCAGGAGCGCTGAGAAAAAGCTCATAGGCCTCCTGTGCTGGAGTGTTGTCAGCGTCCGCTGAGATATTTTCAAACAGGACGGCAGGTGTGATTCCAAGTCCGCGGCATAGCTGTATCACGGTTTCAATGGAAGCGTTCTTTTCACCGCGTTCAAGCTGCCCGATGTATGTCGGGTGAAGTCCGCACAGCTCCGCGAGCTGCTCCTGGCTAAGCTTTTTTTCACGTCGGTAGTATCTGACGTGCTGTCCGAATTTTTTTACTGAATCGCTCATTGTATTCCCCTCTTTTTACCTTTGTATATATACTATAAATATTTTTTCTTTTTTTAAACAGACTATTGACATTTTTATTGTTTTGATATATACTATAAATATGATTTTCAATAAAAAAGCGCCTTATAATATTTGGCGCAGAGAATGCGAGGGATCAGCTTGAAAAAAAGACATATTATCACCACTGCTATGACGGCGGCTGTGCTTCTGTCAGCAGCTTCACTTTCCGGGTGCAGTTCACCCGAGGATACAAGGAATGTCGATGTCTATTCTGCTTATGGAGGTAATCCGCTGGGCAAAATATCATATACTGCTGACGGCAGTAATGTCACCGTGACGAAATACACCCAGTCGCCTACCGGAATTATCGTACCTGGTGAAATTGACGGCCAAAAGGTCGTTGGGATAGGGAAGAACGCTTTTAATAATGAAAACATAACGGTTGCAGTTCTGCCGGATTCAGTCAGATCCATCGGTGAAAGGGCGTTCGGTTACGCTAAGACTGTATACTCCGACGCTGCGGACGATGTGGCATACGCCGGCGATTCCTTTGCAACCGGCGTCAGCCTGTCCGGAGGCTTTGTGAATGACGGAAGCGTTTATTTCCTGGAAAGTGATTTTCAGTACGAGGAAAATGATGACGGAGATATCGTCGTAACCGGATTTTCGCAGACTCCGATTACAGTTGTATGGCCGGAGGAGCTTGACAATGTCACTGCGGTCGGCGGTTATGCGTTCATGAATGCGTCGCTTATCAACTTCCTTGAAATTCCGTCCTCCCTGACAAACATCGGAGATTACGCGTTCTACAACTGCACCGGGCTAAAGAGCATTAATATTGCAGGAAACGACTACATATACGGCACCGCTGATCTCTCGACGGTAACTTCACTGGGCGACTGGGCGTTTGGCGGCTGTGGACGGCTGAGCGCTGTAACGCTGAGCGATTACCTCATGGAAATAGGAACGGGCGTATTTTCAAGGTGCTATGAGCTTGAAGAAGTCGATGTACCCGCAAGTGTAGTGAATATCGGAGAATACGCATTCAACCAGTGTTCAAGTCTACAGGACATAAATGTATCCGATGATAACAAGTCATACACCGATGTAAACGGCGTTCTGTTCACAAAGGATATGCATGAGATACTCAAATTCCCGGAGGGCAGGACAGAGCACTATGATATTCCTGACGGAGTGAGCACGATCGGAGTGACCGCATTCAGCAACTGCGCAAACTATCAGGTCACTATCCCGAAAAGCGTTCGGGTTATTGAAAACCGTGCCTTTAAGAAAACCGAGCAGGATAAACCAACGGAACAGATGATCCCCGGAACTGTAACCGAAATGGATACTCCGATAATGTCAGATATGCTTACGATAGACTTCCCGGACTTAAAAAACATGGTGAAATGAGAAAAAGTGATCCCTGCCGTTTTACGGCAGGGATTTACATATGAAAAAACGGAGCCTGACAAAGTATCAGGCTCCGTTTTATTATGTATGCAGTTTACTTCTGGTTTTCCTCGAACCACTTTGCCGCCATCATTGGTGACAGAACGAAGTCCAGAACCTCCTGGGCGCCATCGTAGACAGCACCGGAACCGTTCTCCTCGCCGGAACCAGCCTCGCAGATATCGTAAGTTACCTGCGGACGGTACTTAATACGGCAGTAGAGGAACTCCGGCGGGATATAGTCGATCTGGGAGACCTCCTCCAGCCACAGGAACGGGGACATTCCGCCGATGGAAACATCGTCGATTATCCAGCCGCCGGCAGCGTAGGAATCGTTTGCGCAGAGGTACAGAGAGAAGCGGAACTTCTGCTCCTTTCCCTCTTCGTTCAGCAGACCTATTGAGAAATCCTTGAGGATAAAGCTGTTGATCATGTTGGATTCATAACCGCAGCATGGGCAGGAAGCGCCGTAGCCGTACAGCTTTGCATTGATATCCCGGGCAAAATAGTTCTTGTAGAGCCTGGGATCCTTGATGCCTGCGATACGCCTTACCTCGCCGCGGAGGTACTCAAACTCGCGGTGCTGTATCGTGGGTATCGGCTTGTAATAGTACGGTATCTGATCGACGAGCACCAGGTTCGGCTCTTCGGAGCTGGAGTACAGCACGCTCAGCGCCACGCCGGTGTGTCCGGTCAGAATAAACTCAATGTATTTTGCGAACTGCGGCTTGTTCAGACCATCGCGGAGCACAACGTACTTCGCGGTCTTTGCCTCCAGGTCGGAGGAAATGCCGTCAGCCGGATCGATTATGCGCAGTATCTTGTCGTTTCCGTCAAGCAGCGCAACTCTGCTGAGTCCCAGGTCGCAGGTGTAGATCTTTGAGATCTTGTCAGCGACAGCCTCTGCTGAGCCGAGCGCGGGAAGAACTGTGAGTATCTCCTCTGCATCGTAATCATAGCGTCCCGGATTGTACGGGAAATCGAACACGCGTCCGTTGAACATCCCGCTTTCAATGAGCATATAGACATCGCCAACGATCTCCAGCAGGTCGGTATTGCTGATGTTAGGCGGTATCATGAACTGCTTTCCGTAAGCGGAGAAGCGGTAGCGCTTGTTGATATCCAGCGCCAGGGTTATCTCGCCGCCCTGGCTCTTTATCTCGCGCAGGAACGTCATGGTGTCCTTGCCGTTCGTGAATGAGTTCACAAGCAGGGTGATCACCTGGTTGTATATCTGGTGGTTCTCGAAGCGCATTTCGTGGCTTTGGATAACGTCCATCGCCTTCTTGAGGTTTCCGATCTGTATCTTGGAGATTTCGAAATGAATCTCGCTGCCGCCGGACGTGATGATGAACTGGAAGTACTTCATGTCTATGCGGTAGCTCTCGCCGAACATCTCATCGATAACGCGGAACGCTTCTTCAAGTGCGTTTTCGTCCGCAACTGCGCCGTTCACGATGCAGTTCTTGAGCTTCAGGCTGATGATGTTCATGAAGCCCTGGGACAGACCGTAATCCTTTATGTTGTGGTTCTTATCGGACGACATGATGTAGTCGTGACCGTCCTGGCGGAAGGAATAGGCGTATTCCATGCCCTTTTCGTTGGTCGCCTGGCGGTACCAGTCGTACTTTGCAACGAATACGCGGTCGCCGTCCTCGCCGTACCATTCCTGCATCTGATCAAGTTCAGCAAGAAGCGCCTGGCATGCTGCGCCGCTGTCGTGATCCTCAATGTCGGTATCGGCTCTCTCGGTGTAATAGCCGCGTTCGCGCAGCTCAGAGAAAGAAACAGGCTCCTCGCGGTCCGGGAACTTCACGGAAATGCTTTCTGCGAACTTCTCGCCCAGACTCTTTACCAGGGTGCTGTTGCTTATATAATTATAGAAGAACTCAAAAACATACTGTGCCGGGCGCAGCATATAGCGGTCGGGATTATCCGGGCGCTTGGTGAGCTGTAGCACGAACAGTCTGCGGTATTCCTCAACGATGTCCTGGATATCCTCCTCGATCTCGGTGGAAACCTCTTCGATGCAGTCGTGGCGGATACCCGCACGGTTGCTGGTGACATATCTGTTAGGAACGCTGACGAAGAACGCGGACAGCTGTTCCTGGAGGAACTCCTGTCTGCTTGCCTTGACAAGACCGGTCAGCTCAAAGGTGGAGAAGTAATTGTACTTGCTCATCAGCACCTTTGCCGCTTCACGCTTTGCACCGGAGATAGCGAACGGAATAAGGTAAACAAAGCCGTTCTCCTCCATGTGGATAAAGTCCGCAACGGACTTGCCGTTCTCGCTGAATCGTATCTTCGGCAGGTCGTTTTCGTCGCGGCGGTGCTCCTGGATCTTATAAACAACCTCTGGCTTGCCGAACGAAATGACCGCTATATTGAATGTCCTGGACGGAGTTTCCTGCTCGTCCGTGGCTTTAAGGTGCTTCTTTCTGATGAACGCGAAGCACAGGTCGACCATGTTGATGTAATCGCCCTTCTGGGAGGTCATGGTGACGAGATTCTCGTGAAGCTTCTTCTGGTCACCCTCGTCAAGCGCAAAGACGATCTCAGTGTGCTTGAACTGCTGTGCCGTAAGCTCCAGTTCGCGTACCTTCAGCATTCCGCCGTCGTTTACAACACGCAGCGAATAGTTGTTGGAGCGCATCTTGAACCAGTCAACGTTCGCAAACACGCTCTTGGCGCCAAGACCGAAACGGCCCTCGCGCTCCTTGTTTCCGTCGTTTCTGCCGACGGAGAGATAATAGAATACCTGCTCAAGCGAGAAACCGGTCTCGTTGTAGGTCAGCTTAACCTGACCCTCGTCGAGAAACTCGATCATCACCTTGATATCGCTTTCATCGTAATCGCAGCCGAAAACGTTCTGCAGCAGCTCTTTGAGAATGGATTCCCTCGGATAGTCGTTGACCAGTCCAGCGACATTTATCGCGCTTCTGCCCGTATACATGCTGTTGAAGTAATCCTTGAACGGCGTACTGTCAACATCGCCGGAATAGAGCATCGTCTGGATCTTCTGGAGTACCTGGTTCATGCCCTCCCTGTCGCCGGCAGTATGGCGTTCAAAGAAGTCACCAAGGAGCTTTTCGACCTGCTCGTTGTTTTCGCTCATAAATACGCCCCGTTTCTCCGCACTTTCTGACTGCTCCCTGCCCCGTGCGGTGCGGCAGGGTCATGCAGATGATCGCTCTGCTGACGGTCAGATACCGTCGTTATAGATCTTTATGAAATCCCTGAACGAACGGACGCTGTCCTGTTCGCGCACTCTGTAGCGCCATACGCCGTACAGCACCGGATACTGAATGCAGTCGTTGAGGGACTGTATGTCGTTCTTTATCATCAGATGATAATTTGAGCCGTTGTGCAGCTCGTCGATGCGCTTGTGAGCCTCTGCAAGACCTGCGATGGCTTCCTCGCCGAACGGCTGCGCTGACGGGTCTGCGTCAAGGCTGGAAGCTATCTGCGCCATGACGTCCGCGGGAACTGCACCCAGCACGCCGTCGTTTTCGGTGCAGAGTCCGCAGAGTGCGCCGGTCGCAGCGGCGATGTCCTCCCTGGTGGAGTCCTTGTTCACGCCATAGAACCTGCATACCTTTTCGAGAAGCTTTCCGGAGAATTCCGCCAGCTGCTTGGAATTACCAATTTTAGTGGCACCCAGCAGTTCGTAATCTCCTTTAAACTTCTTGATGAGGTCGTAGCAGTTATCGACTTCGCTTGAATAGCTTTCGGTATAGCGCAGGTCGGCTATAAGCTCACCGAGCATATCCGCCTTGACCGGGATATCCAGCAGGATATTCCGCGCTGGCAGATTCCCGGCGAAAGCGTCCGGAAGCGCTGCGTACAGTACCTTTCCGAGCATTCTGCTGTCGAAAAGCCCGTTGGTATCTCTGAATATCACGAAATGACGCTCGTTCTCGTGCTTTGCTCCGTGGCGTGTCATGCGGCGCTCCAGAAGCACAGGAGAACCCGGCAGCTCGTAATTGATCACATATGTTATCCTGTCGAGCGCTTCGCCTACGGCGCCGATATCGTCCATCGAAAGCACTATCTTCGGATATACCGCGCTGTCATCGACTTTAAGCTTTCTGAGAATGTTCTTGTTGCTGAAAAGCTCTCCTCTTGCGGTCTTGACGATGTTATCGGAATAAACCGCAGTAAGCACTCTGCGCAGGAACTCTACCGTGTTTTTGTCGCAGCAGTAAACGATCGCGCGGTCGTTTTCGTCCGCGGCGATCCTGTCAGTAAGGTTTAGGAACTCGTTGAGCTTTTTGTCCACACCGCGCAGCTCAGCCACGTCGGACGGTGTGTATGTAGGCTTCTTGAGGAGGTCCTTAAGTCCCTCAACGTCGTATTCCTCAAACAGATTTCCGCCGTATTTGTAGCTCGGCAGGCCAGTTCTGATATCAATACGGCGGCGTGTACCGGAAAGAAACGCGCTGTCCACCGTGTAGTCTATCATCTCGACGTTGCGCTTTATCTCGCCGCTGTATATGCGCTTGTCGCCGGCCGCGAACACGGGAGTGTCGTAACTCAGCGGGAGCGCGCCGGCATTGAAATCCAGCCCGTCCGCAGCTTCATGCTGCTCCTCGTCAGCGAGAAGCTTCTTGACAAGCGAAGCAAGATCTGCAGCGTCCACAGGAGTTTTCTCCGGGAACTGGGAGATGATAAGCAGGCGCTCCGTTTTCCACGGGATATTGTCCTGCCACTTCTTGTAATCGGGCACATCGGTGTCCTGCTCGTCGTCGATTATCACGAGATCCCACTGGAAATCCGCAGGGATCCTTGCCTTTAGACCGCCGGATCCTTCAAGCACGTCGGACGGAACCAGATAAAGGTTAGAGCCGTCCTGCGAGAAGAACATGATCTCGTTCGCCGCGCCGGAGATAACCTTGAAATCCGCGCCGATGCCAGTCATAAGGATCCTGTACCAGCCGTACAGCACGCGTCTTGATGATATCAGCAGGATATTCGGCGTTTCTTTCTCAGTAAGTACGTCATATATGCATATGCTTGTCTTGGTCAGCTTTTCGGAGCCGAATTCACTGCACATCAGTGAAAACCCGAATTTGCGGAGCTTTTCCGCAGGCGCGAGATTCGCCGCTGACAGCTCCATGCCGCCGAGAGGTATCCATTTTACACTGTTGCCACTCACCTAGCACACCCCCGTAAAATTCTTTGTGACCGTCCCGCCAACCTGCGGGACAGAATGTCATAGCCGGGAGAAAAAGTAAACATCTATCCCCGGATACAACTAACCATATAATCATTATACTACAAAATTCCGAATATTACAAGCCGTTAAAACGCGCTCTCTATAAAAAATACAGCGTCACATTTTTGGCTATTTTGCACAAATAAAAACTCCCGGAATGTGCTTTACTTTTCGGATAATAAATGATAGAATAAAATCATCGACTGAAAAAAGTCGGAAAACAGGGCTTGGATCTGCCCGGATACAGGAAGGACATTACTATGACCGAACAGGAAATCAAGGAAGCCATTTGCGACGTCGGACACAAGCTGTGGCAGCTGGGATTCGTGGCTGCAAACGACGGTAATATTTCCGCAAGACTGCCGGACGGCAATTTCATCACCACCCCGACAGGCACCAGCAAGGCGCTGCTGAAGCCGGAAATGCTTATAAAGATGAACGCCAATAACGAGGTCGTTGAGCCTGCTCAGCTCCCCGGATACAAGCCCACGAGCGAGTTCAAGGTACACCTGCGCTGCTACGCTGCGCGTCCGGAAGTCAATGCAGTAGTACACGCGCACCCGCCGACAGCCACCGGATTTGCGATAGCGCATATCCCGCTTGATGACTACACCATGCCGGAGGCTATAATCTTCCTGGGCAGCGTGCCGATAGCTCCGTATGACACTCCCGGTTCGGTCGGCGTTGCTGACAGTATCGTGCCGTATCTGGAGAATCACGACACGATACTCATGGAGAACCACGGCGCGCTCACCGTCGGCGTTGACATCACCCAGGCGTACTACCGCATGGAAACGCTGGAGCACTTCGCAAAGGTAAGCCTTGTAGCACGTCAGCTCGGCGGCGCCAAGGATCTTCCGATGGACAAGATACAGGAGTGCTGCGAGATAGGAAAGTCCTTCCCGATAAGACACCCCGGATACAGGAAGTACCACTGATAACGAAATGAACATAAGAAAAGCGACAACACAGGATATAGACGCCGTAACACAGATATAAGACCATATCCACGACTGCGAGGAAGCAGGAGAGATGACAATAGGCTGGTAGCGCGGGATATACCCCGTCCGCGCTACCGCCGAAACTGCTGTTTCCCTGGGCGATCTGTTCGTCCTGGAGGACGGCGGTAATGTGCTTGCGGCGGGGCGGATAAATCAGTGTCAGGTGCTGGAGTACGCCGACGCAGACTGGCTCTACAAAGCCGCTGACAACGATGTGTGGGTGCTCCACACGCTGGTGGTGGAGCCTTTCGCGAACAGCAGGGGGTATGCGAGGGCGTTCCTGGAGTTCTACGAGAATTACGCGCGGGAGCACGGCTGCCACATACTGCGGATCGACACCAACGAGCGCAATTCCGCGGCGCGGGCGATGTACGCAAAGCACGGCTGGCGCGAGGCGGGGATAGTTCCCTGCACGTTCAACGGGCTTCCCGGAGTGCAGTTAGTCTGCCTTGAAAAGAAGATCTGACAACAGGAGTTTTTTATGTCTAAGACCGTATTAGTTTTCGATTTCGGAGCCTCCAGTGCGAGGGCGATGCTCTGCCGCGTCAAGGACGGCGGTTTTGAGCTTGAGGAGATACACCGCTTCCCGAACGTTCCCGTGACTGAAGACGGGCACCTCCGCTGGGATATCGACGAGCTGTGGGAGCAGATGAAGATTGCGATCAGCTTCGGCGTATTCAACGGCGGATTCGACGCCATCAGCGTGGATACCTGGGGCGTGGATTTCGGGCTTATCGGTCAGGACGGAAACCTGCTGGAGAAACCCGTGCACTATCGCGACAGCCGCACCGACGGCATGGTCGGAGAAGTCTGTTCAAAGATTCCGGCGGAAAAGCTGTTCGCACAGAGCGGCATTCAGCCGATGAACATAAACACGCTGTTCCAGCTGCATTATCTTGTCAAGCATGAGAAGAACATGATATTCCGCGCAGAAAAAATGCTGCTCATGCCGGATCTGTTCGCGTATTTCCTGACCGGAGAATGCCGCAGTGAGTTTACCGAAGCCACCACTACGCAGCTCATCGACCAGAAAGCCCGGGGCTGGAATTTGCAGCTCATCGAGGCGTTGGGTATCCCGAAGCGTATTTTCGCGCCGCTGATACAGCCCGGCGAGCGTTACGGAGAGCTTAAGCAGGAGCTTGCAGAGGAATTCCGCATGGAGCCTGTGCCGGTGTTCGCGTGCGCTTCTCACGATACGGCTTCTGCGGTAATGGCGGTACCCACCACCGAGGAGCATTTCGCGTTTCTCAGCTGCGGAACCTGGACACTGTTCGGTACCGAGCTTCGCAGACCGCTGGTAACGGAGCAGGCGCATAAGATGGGGCTTTCCAACGAGGGCGGAAGCAGCGGAACGACTACGCTGCTTAAAAACATCATGGGACTGTGGCTCATCCAGGAAACGCGGCGCTGGTACAATTCAGCTCAGTGCTCAGGCTACAGCTTCGCCGATCTTGAAGCGATGGCGCGTGAGAGCGAGCCGTTTGTAAGCTTCATCGATCCAAATTCACCGGATTTCGCCGCGCCGGACGATATGCCGATTAAAATCCAGAAATTCTGCCGTGAAACAGCACAGCCAGTGCCGGAAACTCCGGGTCAGATAATGCGCTGTATTTACCAGAGCCTTGCGTGTGAATTTGCGCTGACACTGCAGGAAATATCCGCGCTGACCGGCTTTGAACACAGCGTCATAAATATGATAGGCGGAGGCACTAAGGATAAGCTGCTGTGCCAGCTCACCGCGGACGCCGCGGGTATCCCGACGGTTGCTGGTCCGACGGAGGCTACGGCGCTTGGCAATGCGATTTCCACGCTTATCGCGCTCGGCGAGATAAAGGACATCAGCGAAGCGCGCCGTATGATCATCAGCTCCGGACTTACGCGGGAATTCCAGCCGCAGGGTCACGAAAAATGGCTGGAGCCCCTGGAGCGTTACAAAAAGCTTACAAGGACTTGATAAAACAATGCCCGGTAGAAATACCGGGTAACAGACTGTCGAAAAACTGCTTAATTTGTGCGTTAGCAGTTAAAGTTTTCGGTCAAGCCTCTCCGCCTTGAAATCGCTTCGTTCACGGCGTGAACGCTTCAATAGGCGACGGCCGAGGGCAGCGCCCTTTTGTCGCTCATATACGCGCTTTGCGCTCAGTCTGTGCAGACGGTAAAATTATAACGATAATAAGGCGCTAAAGGAATGTGGGCCAGGGAAGGCTAAGCGAAGCGTGGCTGGAAAACAAAGAGAGCCATTCACAATGCGCAATACCGCACAATCTTTGTGCGGTATTGCCATAAAACAAAAGCATGACGATGAAAAAGTCATGCTTTTAATTTTATTATTCAATATCACTTTTTTCGGTTCATTCTTCTTTTTCGCAGTATCAGCAAGTCCGAGCTTCCATAGGATGGCTGCTCGGACTTGCTTGTTGAGTTATTTGACAGAGCCATTTATTTATGTTGCAAGCGGTTTATACCGTAATGTACGCACGGATATTGTCAAGCGTTTTCTCGCCGATACCGGAAACGTTCAGCAGCTCGTCAACGCTGGAGAA
>CAKSHT010000043.1 GCA_934457235.1 uncultured Oscillospiraceae bacterium | reverse complement strand
GGAGGGTGCGCTTTCTGATATATCGCATTTCCGGGCGAGCGTTTCTGGCGCGGAAATGAATGTTGCCGTGGGTCTTTCGAGGCTTGGACTTTGCCCGCGTTTCATGACGCGTCTTGGTGACGACCCGCGTGCCCAGAGGATACGCAGCTTCATGAAGTCAAACGGCATCGCAGATGATCTTATAATCACCGACCCCGCCCATCTCACCGGTGCCATGATGAAAAGCAAGGCAGAGCCGGGCAAGCATGAGATATACTATTTCCGACAGGATTCCGCCGCTTCATTCCTGTGCAGCGACGATGTTGACAGGCTCGACCTGTCGGATATCCGCGCGGTGCATTTCACCGGGATATTCCCGTCCATATCAGAGTCCGCCGCCGACGCTGCCCGCGCACTTGTTAAGCACGCCAGGGAAAACGAAATAACCGTAGTTTTTGACCCGAACCTGCGCTGTCAGCTCTGGGACAGCTCCCCGGAAACTCTCGCACTGCTCAACGAATTTGCCGCGAATTCCGATGTGTTCCTGCCCAGTCTCAAGGAAGCCGAGACTCTCTGCGGTCTTTCTGACCCTGAGGAGATCGCCGACCATTATCTGGCGCTCGGTACAAAGAAGGTAGTTGTGAAGCTCGGAAAACAGGGTGCTTACTACAAGAGCCATGTTGAAAACGGCATCGCGCCGACATTCGCCGCTGACACAGTCGTAGACACTGCAGGCGCCGGAGATGGATTTGCCGCCGGTCTTATCAGCGGTATCTGCGACGAGATCCCGCTCGGAGAAGCCGTGTACCGCGCAAACGCAGTCGGAAGCATGCAGATCCAGAACGCCAGCGACAACGCCGGACTTCCCACGTTGGAGGAATTACGTGAATACATGCTCAACCACCGATTTGTAGACGCCATGCGCGATATCTGACCGGAGAATTACAATGACCCTTTACGCCACTGACCTTGACGGAACGCTGCTGTGCCAGGACATGACCATCTCGGACGAGAGCGCCGCCCTGCTGAACAAGCTTACGGAGCGCGGCGTGCTCTTTACCTTCGCGACGGCGCGTTCCTTTTCCAGTGCTTCCCCACTGATCAAGAAGCTTCGGCTGAAATGCCCCGCTGTTACATTCAACGGGGTTTTTGTCGTTGACCCGTCAGACGGACGGCACATCGTCGAAAATGTGTTCACTGCAGCTTCCCTGCGGCTGGCGGTGAACTACATCAACGAAAACAGCCTTGCTCCCCTGGTATACTCCTACATCGACGGCAGGGAGCGCGTCAGCTACCTTGAGGACAGGCTGGACAACGTTTACGCGTATGTCAGCACACGGCAGGGCGACAGGCGATTACGCCCGGTAAAAAACCGGGAGCAGCTTTTCGAAGGGCGTGTTTTCTATATCACGCTGCTAGACCCGCAGACCGATATTGCCGAGCTTGACGAGGTTTTCAGCCGAGAAAACGGATTTGCCGTGAACTGCATGCCCGACACCTACGACAAGGACGTTATCTGGTATGAAATATTCAGCAGGAACGCCAGCAAGGCAAGCGCGCTCCTGCAAGTCATGGAGCTTACGCACGCCGACAGGCTGGTGTGCTTCGGCGACAACAACAACGACCTTTCGATGATTCGCGCCGCCGATACCGGAGTTGCGGTATCTAACGCGTGCGACGCGCTGAAAGCAAACGCCGACATCGTTATCGGTTCCAACGACGAGGGAGCGGTGCCGTTATACATAGCCAGGGAAAATGGAATACAGCCAAGTCCAAGAGAGCCTGTACGTACCGACAGCGACCGCTTTTCCCAGGCACTCAGCAGTGCGATGACCAGAGTGCGCGGTATACACGGCTCCGTGGGCACTCAAAACGAAAAACTGATTCACGCGACATTGAAAAACTATTATTCCCCCTACTCCGACGACCAGGAAATACGCATCGGAAAATTCTTTGCGGACGCGGTGAACGAGGACGGTATATTTGAGATACAGACCCGCAAGCTACACGCGCTCAGCGAGAAGCTGGAAGCTTTTACGCAGGCGGCGCGTGTGACTATCGTACACCCGGTGGAGGTAATGTCCCGCAATGTGTACATAAATTCCGACACCGGAGAAATTCTGGAAGAAACACCGTTCCGCCGGGTGAACAAGCGCCAGGAAATATACGAGGAACTGTATTCCATCAGAAAATTCCTTTCGGACAGCAATATCACGATAATCCTGGCTAAGCTGAAAATCGAAAAGCGCGTGGCATATCCCGGAAACTCCAGGCCCGATATGCGCAGCCGCTCAGTTCGCAAAAAGGCGAACATCACAAAAATACCGCTGGAGCTGGTCGAAGAGCTGAGGATACCGCTTCCCGGCGGACTTTCGGTTTTCATGCCGGAGGGACTCCCGGAGGAATTCACGAAAAGTGAGTTCTGTAATATCGCAAAGGAGCCTGCTTCCTCGCTGCGGCTGGAAATTCTCCGCGAAGCCGGGCTTATAGTCCGGGTAGGCAGCCAGGGCCGAAAATATCTGTATACCGTGAACAAAGGAGGAGCAAAATGACCGAGCTTCTGACCGGCAAGGCATGCGCCGACGTGACCGGCGAGCTTTACGCCCGCATTATGAAAACCGTATCCAACGGCGGAGAAGCTATGCTGATCGTGCCGGATCAGTTCGTGTTCGAAACTGAACGCGCACTGTTCCGCAGGTGCGCTGCCGCCGGAAGAACGGAGCTTTTCCAGCAGATACAGGTACGCACCATCGCGCGTATATCCGATGAGATAGTAACGCGCTACAGCACCGAAAAGCCCCCGGCAGACGACATAACCAAAAGCGTGATCATGTACCGCGCCGTCCGCAGCCGCGATGTGGAGCTCTCGTCCCTTGGCAGGATATCCAGGAAGCCAGGATTCGCTCCGGGAATGGTCAAGACTGTATCCCTTTTCAAGGCGGCGGGCATTGACTGCGCAAAGCTTTCTGACCGTGTGAACGGCGATGAACCGCCGGTGGAAAGCCCTGCGCTCCTCGCGAAACTCCGGGACATCAGCGCGCTCTACACGGAATACGACCAGATGCTCTCCGCCGGATACACAGACAAGCTGGACGTCACCATGCGTGCGGCTGACCTCGCCGTGCGCTACAACTGGTTCAGCGGGAAGAACGTTTTCGTTGACGGATTCAACTCGTTCTCCGGAAGTCAGTTAATGCTGCTTAAGGCTGCGGCGGAACGCTCGGACTACGCGTGCTTTGCGTTCGTCTGCGACAAGAACGACGTGCGGGACATTTTCCATACGATACTTGCGGATATCGACCAGCTATCCGGCGGCGAGGGGCTTCCCGAACCATTGTGCGAGAACTCCCGCAGAATGGCGTCGGGTATCGTCAGCGCTTCAGAACGAGTCTGGAGCGGCTTACCCGACCCGGACGCGGACATGGGCAGCGTGCGTATAATCCGCGCGGACGACGTTTACGCCGAGATGGACTTCATTGCCGCGGAAATAAAGCGGCTTGTGAACGAATGCGGCTACCGCTACGGTGAGATCGCAGTACTCTGCTCCACCCCCGCCGACCACCGCACTCCGGCGGAAAGCGCCTTTGCAAAGTACGGAATACCTATATTCTGCGATATCCCGGAAGTAATTCTGAATGCGCCGCTCACGAATCTTATACTCTCCCTGCTGAAAGCGCTGGAAGAGCCGAACGCCGAGAATCTTCTGAGCTATGTCCGCAGCAGTTTTCTGCGGATAAAGGACGTGAACGGGAAGTTCCGTGCGCTCTCATTTGCGGAGATAGACAGCTTTGACGGCTATATTTTCCGCTGGCAGATACACGGCGACCAGCTTCAGACGGAATTCGTCACCGACAGGATGAGCAAGGAGGACTGTGCCCAGGCGGAGCACGCCGAGCAGGTACGCGAAAGCGCGGTAGTTCCCGTTATTCTTCTCCGGGACGAGATACGTGAGAAATTGAAAGCGCACGAATGCACCGGCGCGTGGCTGTGCGAGCGTATCTGCGCGTTCATTTTCAATGACCTCGGTATAGAGCAGGCAGTGCTTTCCGCAGAGGAAAGCTGCACGGCGCTGTGGGATATCCTGGTCGGGATATTCGAAGCGATACACTCAGCTCTCTCCGACGAGGAAGTCACCATCGGGGAGTACTACTCGCTGTTCCGGGATATCTGTGCCGAAGCGGAACTTGCAAAGCCCCCGCAGCTCGTTGACTGCGTTATCCTCGGCGATACCGGGCGCACACGCGCGGACAACATACGCGTCGCGTTTATTGCCGGAGCATGCTACGGAATGTTCCCGGACGAGAGCGCGGGCTGCGGCCTTTTCTCGGATTACGAAGCGGAACTCCTCGGCGAAAGCGACATCAAAATCAGCATGAAGCAGGAGGAGCGCTACCACTACAGCCGCTATCAGGCGTACCGTGCAATGACGCTGGCTTCCGAAAAGCTGTATATAACTTATCCGACGCTCAGCACCGCCTGCGATACGCTCACCCGCTCAGACGTTATCAGCGACCTGTTGGAGCTGTTCCCGCAGCTTCACGAAGAATACGCCGGGGACGTCCAGAAATTCGGGGACGGCTTCTATTGCCGTACGAAAAATTCACTCCGGGCACGCTATGCTTCGCTGTTCGGCGACAAGGACGCTTCGCGACGCAGCACGCTGAAAAAGGCCCTGGAGCTTTCCGGCGACGGCGGCTACGCAAAGCGCCTGGAAAAGCTGGTATTGGAACGCCCGTCGGCTTACCGCCACAGGTTGTCACCGGACACCGCAGAAAAGCTGTTCCGTGCTAACCGAGTTTCCGCCACAAAGCTGGAGGGACTTAACAAATGCCGTTTTGAGTACTTCTGCCGCTACGGACTGAAAGTCCGGGAGCGCCGCGGACTTAACGCCGCAAACTCCGAGGTCGGAAGCGCAGTACATTACGTTCTGGAGAAAACGCTGTCCGAATACTGCACGAAAATGCACGAGTTCTTCAAGCTGACCCGGAAGCAGCTGACGGATAATTCACTGCGGCTCTTACAGGAATACGCCGACCAGAACATGGGCGGAAGCAGCAGCCGTACGCTTGCGTTCAACTATATGTACGACGGCCTGGCGATAAGCTGCGCCGACCTGCTGATTATCCTACAGAACGAATTCAGCAGCCGTGAATATCGCCCGGTGCTGTTTGAGCTTCAGTTCCGCGAGGGAAACCGCGCGGTTCTTCCGAAGATAAACCAGGAAAGCTCCGGCGAGCAGATGACCCTTGACGACCTGGAGCAGCACGCCGATCCTCTGCCGCTCAAAACCCAGCAGCTTTCTATCCCGCCGCTGAAAATCAAGGTCAACGAGCAAATCACCGTTGCGATAACCGGCATTGTTGACCGCGCCGACATGTTCCGCAGCGAGGGTGGCAACGAGTATATACGTATCGTTGATTATAAGACCGGAGGTCACGCATTCAAGCTTTCAAACGCGCTATACGGCGTGAACACGCAGATGCTGATATATCTGATAGCGCTGTGCGACGCTAATCCTAATGTCTACCCCGGCGGAGTGAGCTACCTCACCGCGCGAATGACAGACGCCTCCAGCACGAAAGCCGGACTGCTCTCGCTGCTGGCAAAGGGACACTATCCCAGCGGCATGTGCGTAAAGGACGATAATACGCGTCTTGAAATGGAGCAATTCGCCGAGCGCTATGCCCGTGCGATACTCAGCCCCGGCGACGATATAAGCAAGAAAAAACTTAACCCGAAAGAGGACGCGCAGCCTACTCCGGCGCAGTTCTGCAGGCTGCGTGATGAGATTCTCGCCCAGACCGAGCAGGTATTGCAGCGGCTTTACCGCGGCGATGTGAACGCAGTCCCGACGTTGTACACCGAGGAAGGCAAAACGGGTCAGCAGAAGTCCTGCACATACTGCCGGTACAAGGGAGTGTGTGGGAATCAGGACAGCCACGGCGTGATAGTTGACGATGGAATAACGGAGCGCAGGCTAGGCACTGTCGGCACTGACGAGGAGCAGCAGGAGCCTGCGCCGCAGCCAGCGGAAAAATCCCCAGCGGACAAACCGAAGAAGCGCACGCGCAAAAAGTCCGCGCCGGACGACGACAACGGATTTATCGGAAGTCTTTTCTGACAGGAGAACTGAACAATGAGCAAGGCTATAAAATGGACTGACGAGCAGGAAGCCGCGATAGGTTTCACCTCTGAGCGCTCCGCATGTGTGACTGCGGCGGCGGGCAGCGGCAAGACCGCGCTGCTTGTAGAGCGCGTCGTCCGGCTGATACGCGGCGACAGCGATCGGGATATACCGCCGGTAAGCGGCGATAAATTCGCGATACTGACGTTCACACGTAATGCAGCCGACGAATTCCGCACGCGAATGACCCGCGCCATCGACGACGCTTCCCGCAGCCACGGCGAAAATGCTATTCCCAGAGAGCAGCTGATAAAGTTCCGCAGCTCCGTCATAAGCACCATAAACTCATTCTGTCTGGGGATACTGCGGGACAACGCAAATATATTCGACCTGCCTGTGAACTTCTCGATAGTTGACGAAAGCAAGGGAATGCTCATGCAGCAGAATGCCCTTGACAGCGCGATGGAATACTTCTATTCCGAGGAATTCGCCGCGGATTTTCCCGACATCTACGCAGGCTTTGGCGGAAAGTTCCCTGAACCGGAGCGCGAATCACTTGGAACTTCGGCGCGGGAACTGCTGCACAAGTCATTTTCGTTCAGCAACGATGCGAAACTACGTGAAGCCGTCACTTCCGTATATCTTAAAGCCACCTCGCTTGCCGACAGCGACGAATGGCTGGACGGCTGCGCCTCCGTTTTCAGCAGCGTTGAACTTATGGAACAGCGTTTTCTTCCGGTCATCGTCGGCGACCTGCGCAGACTGTGCAGGCTTCTTTCGGCGTGTCTTAACCGCTACCGGAGCATGTGCGAGAGCGCGGACGAAAGCTTCAGCGAGCGGTTTATGTCCGTATTCACTGTGGACGAGGCTTCTGTCCGGATTCTGCTCAACTCGTTTGAAGAAGCGTTTCCCGAAGACAGGACGCCGGTCATGGCAGACTTTGAGAAATTCCATCAGCAGTGCCCGGACGTACTGACTTACGGCGCTTTCAGCAGAAGCGGCATACCGCGCAACAACCCGGATTACAAGCAGCTTAAAGCCGATGTGGATTCCGTGCGCAAAAGAATTCAGAAGTACTGCACTGAGATCCTGGACGGCTGTGGCTACACCACCGACGGACTTGTTGAAAATGAGCTTATACCGCAGCAGAAAGCAGTCACCGCGCTCGTTATGCTAGTTCGCAGGTTACAACAGAATTTTACAGAGCTGAAGCGCAAAGCTGGAGTCGTGGATTTCGCGGACTGCGAGCGAATGCTGCTCAATAAGCTGCGGGACGAAAGCTGCGGACTGCGCGGTGAGCTGTCCCAGCGCTTCCAGTGCATAATCCTGGACGAATTCCAGGACACGAACGACCTCCAATACGAGATATTCCGGCTGATATCCCGGAAGCAGAATAATCTGTTCTTCGTTGGTGATATCAAGCAGTCGATCTATGCGTTCCGCGGAGGTAATCCGGAGATAATGGCGCGCTGCTGCATGCCCGGCAGCGGATTCGAAAAGCTTCCGCTCAACCGTAACTTCCGCAGCCGCGAGGGCGTACTTAATGCGGTAAACGCCATGTTTGAGGGTCTTATGACCGAAAAATACGGCGAGGTCGATTATTCCGACAACAATCAGCTTGCAAAGGGTGCGGATTATCCCGCTGAAACCGCCGACTATTCCACAGAGATGTATCTTCTGGACTTCCCCGCCCGTGAAAATCCCGGAAGCTCCGCGGACGACGAGCAGTCCGACGATCTTGTGCTTGAAGCCACTAACCCGGTCGCAGAAGCGCGCTTTACCGCCGCGCTCATTCAGAAAATGGCGGCGGATAAATTCCCGGTAAGGCTTGACAGTACTTCCACGCGTCCGTGCACCTGGGGAGATTTCGCGATACTTCTCCGCAGCCGCACGCACTTCGCGGACTACCGCTCCGAGCTTGAAAAACTGGGGATACCGGTGGCGGCAAGCGGTGGAAGCAGCTATCTTTCCGCCGATGAGATAAACCTTATACTCAGCTATCTCAAGGTTATCGACAATCCGCAGCTTGACGAGGAGCTGCTGTCCGTCATAATGTCACCGCTCTACGGCATGACCGCCGAAGAGATCTCACTTGCCCGCCTGGGCGTGCTCGGCTATGACGCAGCGTCGCTTGAAAGCTCCGGAATAAACCTTGACCCGCTGTACGACAGCTTCGCAAAGCAGTCGCTTTTCTGCTGCATCGCATTCGCAGGCGGCAGCGGACTTTCTCAGCCCGAACTTTCCGAGGAAGCGCGCAATGTTATTCTAAAACTTGATGAAGCCGGGACAAAGCGCACTGCAGACCCCAAGTGCTCGGCGTTTTCTGCGGATATAAGCGCGTTCCGGACTTTTGCGGCGAACAACTCAGTCGAGCGGCTTATTCGCAGAATCTACGACGATACGGATTTCTTCTCCGTGATCTCGACCTACGAGCGCAGCGACCGCAAACTTGCGAATATCCGGCTGCTGCTGAAGTACACGGCGGATTTCGAAAGCTCCGGCGGCGGTACGCTGAACGATTTTCTGCGCTATACCGACGCCGTCCGCGAAAATTCCGGAAAGCTTGAGGAAGCCGTTATCCCGCAGGAAGCCGCAGACGCCGTCAAGATAATGACGTTCCATGCTTCAAAGGGTCTGGAAATGCCGGTGGTCATACTGGCGGGACTTGGAACCGCGCTCCATGACGAGCGTTCTTCAAGCATCGTTATTGACCGCCGCACCGGAATCGGGCTAAAAAACACGCTGATAAACCAACGTGTGCGGCTGGATTCCATGAGCTTCAACGGCGCGCAGGCTTCCGTAAGCTGTTCACAGCTCGGCGAGGAGCTGCGATTACTATACGTTGCCATGACCCGCGCCAGGGAGAAGCTCATACTAATCGGGCAGTGCTCCGAAAAAGCAGCGGCGGAGTGCGTCACGGACAGCTTTACGCCGGAGTTCGCGCTCGCCGGAAATTCGCATATCAAATGGATACTCAGTTCCATGCTTAGATACGGCAGCGGCGCACCGGAAGCCGATGACACCATGTTCCTTGAAAAGCCAGGCGTAAATATCAGCTTCGTGACTGAGCGGCTGCCGGAGCCGGAGCTTACAGCAGCGCAGCTCCCGCAGGACGCGGAAGCCGACCAGGAAGCCGCGCAGGAAATTTGCAGAATGCTATCCGAGGAGTACCCATATCAGTCGGAAACCGCGCTCAACAGCCGTTTCAGCGTTACCGAAGTCGCGCATATGGGCGAGGCTCCGGAGGACAACGATGAAATCACCCTGGCAAAACCCGCATTCCTCACGCCGGAAAAGGCAGGAGTGCGTATAAACGGCATTCTGATAGGAAACACCTATCATCACATCATGGAGCTGTTCCCGCTGGAAACTCTTGACCCGGCTCACTCTGCGGAGGACATGGAAGCCGCCGTCGAAAACGCGGTGGATATACTGATAGAAACCCAGCGGCTCCGTCCGGACGAGATATTCTGCCTGGAAAACGGCAGAAAACAGGATATGGTACAGCGTATCGCGGGATTTTTCCGCAGCGGACTGGGGCAGGATATGCTCACAGCCCAGCGGGTAGAGCGCGAGTACGAAATATTTGCCGAGCTTCCCGCCGGCGAAATAATCCCCGAAAGCTCAGGAACAACGATTTTACAGGGGCGTGTGGATATGCTGTTCATAAAGGACGGCAGGGCTGTCGTTGTCGATTACAAGAGCGACAGCGCCGGCGGTCTTGAAAAGGAACTTCCTGCCTACTCAAGGCAGCTGGAGCTTTATAAAAAGATACTTCCGATGCTCATGCCGGAATGCAGGAACGGCACCGTGCAGCTTGCGCTGTACTCATTCGGAAAAAGCAAGGCAATATATTTATGAGGTGATATTACGAAAAAGCAGATCTTTATTGCAGCAATGGCTGCGGCAGTCACTATGACAGGAATTACCGGATACGCCCAGGACGCAGGTTTCAGCGGAGAAGAAAAGTACATTACACCCGCTGCTGCTCCGCACAGCAACAAATACACTCAGATACAGTGGGGCGGCGACGTCAGGCGCGAAGGCTGCGGGATTCCGCTCAGCTACAAGGATAAACTGCTGCTCCCCGCAGAAAATTCCGTCATTGCGCTGAATGAATCCGACGGCTCCATCGCAGATTCAATGGAACTCCCCGAAAACTGCTCCACTGAGTACTCCGGCGCGGTTCTCGGAACAACGCTCCTCCAGCCGACAGAAAACGGCGTGTGTATTATCGACATGGGGGATATGAGTCTTAAATCCTCGCTCACGTTTGGCGGAAAAATCGCCGCAGACTGCGCAATGACCGAAAAATACGGATACACGGCAATCGAGCTTGACAGCGGTTACGAATTCCTGTGCTTTGAACTATCCGCCGATGAACCTGCGACAGTGTGGAGCATGGAGTTAAAGGAACAACCCTCCGCCGCTGCGATCCAGGGAGATAACATAATATTCGCGGCGGGCGACAGCATTTTCACTCACGACTACAAGTCCGACGTATCCCATGAGATACCAGTCGGGAAAATAATTAACGGCGCCCCGTTCGCTTCGCAGTACGCCGTATTTTTCAGCACCGGGGACGGCAACGCCGCAAAGCTCCGTCTTAACGCCGACGGTACGCTTGAAGAGGACACATTGACGTTCTGCCAGGTCGGCTCTTGCCCATCCTCCCCGGTTGCCTGGAACGGACGTCTTTACACCGCCACCGCCGATGGATTCTATATCCTCGACAATCTAAACATGGAAGTTACTTACATCATTTCAGATATCAAGGGCGGCTGCACGCCGCAGGTTCATTACGGAAGCGGACCGTATATCTACACCGTTGCGCCGCGCGAAGAGCGCTGGGCAGTCTACAGCATACTTGACATGGACGACAGCTCCGAGCCTACCTACTCCATACTCGCGCAGATGGACGATTTCAGCAAGGGCGCGTTCTGCGCCTCTGACAACGGGTCGCTGTTTTTTCTGGACGCCATCGGCAGGACGTATTCACTGACAATTGCGCCGTTCGACCTGCTCGGACTTATCCTGCGGCTTATAGTCCTCCTTGCACTGCTTGTTCTCGTGTTCATCTGGATAAAAAAGGTCGCAAAGCGCCGCGAAAATCTGCGCCCGAAATATTGAGCGTGAAAATCAGCCATTTTTTCACAAAATGTATTGATTTTTTTCTGAAATCGTTGTATAATATATATAGTTACTCCAAGATCAACGAAAAGGAGAGTACGATATGGAAAGCAATATACTCTTAGAAAGCGGTACCAATGAGCTGGAAGTGCTTGAATTCATGGTCGGCACCCAGAGCTTCGGAATCAATATCGCAAAGGTAACTGAAATAATGAACTATCAGCCGATGGTTCCGGTTCCTGACTCACACCCTGCATTTGAGGGTGTTTTTACCCCCAGAGATAAGGTCATTTCCGTTATCAATCTGCACACGATACTTCACAAGGAAAGCCCCGATCCTGAGCATGATCTGCTGATCATCTGCCACTTCAACTCCAAGGACGTTGGCTTCCATGTTTCCTCTGTAAAGGGAATACAGCGTATTTCCTGGGAGGATATTGAAAAGCCCCCGGCAATGTCCGCTGACAGCCAGCATAATATCGCGACTGGTATCGCGAAGTTCAAGGACCGCATAGTACTTATACTTGACTTCGAAAAGATCGTTTCGGATATGGATCCCAATGCGGCGTTCGATACTTCAGGCGTTACTGCGACTGCCGGTGACAAATCCTCTAAGCACATTGTAATCGCGGAGGATTCTCCGTTCCTCAACACGCTTATCGTAAACACACTGCATGACGCCGGCTACAAGAATGTCGTACATTTCGACAACGGCAAGGACGCGTGGGACTATGTGAACGGTCACAAGGAGCTTGGCGGAAATATCCTCAACGAGATATCCTGCGTTATCAGCGATATTGAGATGCCGAAGATGGACGGACACCACCTGACGAAGCAGATAAAGGACGACCCGATTTTAAAGGCTATACCTGTTTATCTGTTCTCATCGCTCATCAACGAGCAGATGCGCAAAAAAGGTGAGAGCGTCGGCGCGGACGGACAGTTCTCCAAGCCGCAGATCGGTCAGCTTATCCAGTACATAAACGAGCATATCTGACATAAAAACAAACCGGGAGGCTCTGACCTCCCGGTTTCTGTCTGTTTAAAACCTCCGGGAAATCAAGGTTCCCAGAGGTTGATTTTTATACCTTTGCCTTGTGCTCCACTGCGGTTATGGTGTAGGTGAACGCCTTTTCACCGTCCGGCGGGAGTATCTCAATACCTCGCTTCTCAGCGAAAACACCGGTGCAGTCGTCGAAATCCGCGGAGCCGCACCACGGCTCTATGCAAAGAAACGGCGCGTCTTTTGCCTGCCATACGCCAAGGCTCGTGAAATCCGGGAAATCCACCCGAACTCCGACGTTCTCCTTGTTCAGCAGCTGAACCTGGCGGGAGCGTATCTTGTCAAAATAGCAAACGTCCTCATAGAACATCTCGTGGCTCAGCGGGAGCACCGTGTCTCCGTCAATAAGCTGGCGGCGGTTGTTCTCCTCGTGAAGTCCGGTGGTAAGATTGTAATTCGGAACTGCCGCGCTCTCCAGCTTCGGGAACTCCAGGCGGTAGTCCTTCATGTCACCGGGGGTCGCGAACGCAGGGTGAGCTCCGATACAGAACGGCATGTCATTGTCGCTGTTATTGTGAACGCGGTAAGTCACTGTAAGTCCGTCTGCCTTGAGCGTGTAACGGACGGTAAACTTGAAATCAAACGGGAACATCGCCTTTGTGTAGTCGCTCTGTGTGAGCGAGAACATCGCGCTTCCGCCGTTAAAATCCTCCGGAGTAAACTCCAGGTCACGCGCAAAGCCGTGCTTGGTTATCTTGTATTCGCTGCCGTTGATCACGGTCTTACCGTCATTCAGCGTGCCTATCATCGGGAAAAGCAGCGGCGAGGTCTTGCCCCAGAATGCCGGGTCAGCGCTCCACATAAGCTCGCGGCTCCCGACTTTCAGCGACTTCAGCTCGGCGCCCTTTGAAATTATCTTTGCGGAAACTTCCCCGCTTTTCAGTGTTATTTCCATCGTTATGCTCCTTTATTTATGGTATTTGCCGTTATTGATTATGGAATACGCACGGTAGACCTGCTCCATCAGCATTACCCTCGCCAGGGAATGCGGGAACGTCATCGGCGACATGGAAAGCCGAAGGTCTGCCTGCTTCTTCAAGTCCTCATCAAGACCGAACGAGCTTCCGACCAGGAAATTCACCGTGCTGAACCCCTGCCCCGCCGCAGTTTCAAGCTTCTGGGCAAGCTGTTCGCTGGATATCGTCTTTCCCTCGATGCACATCGCGACCGTATAGCTTCCTGGCTTTATCTGCTCGCGTATCTTCGCCGCTTCCTGATGGAGCGCGTTTTCTATCTGCGCCGGGGACGGCTTCTGCGGAAGATCAACCGGGGACGGCTCTATGACTTTTGGAGCAACATACGCCCCCAGTCTTTTGAGATACTCAGCGCACGCCTCGCGGTACCAGCTCTCTTTCAGCTTTCCCATCGCGATAAAATTGATGTTCATGCTTACCTCCGCTTTGACTTCTTCGGAGCGTTCATGCTGATACGTCTGCGGCGGTTCATGTCCGCGATTTTTCTGCGGTAGGACGCCTTGACGTAATGAGATACTATCATCATGATGATCTCCAGGACAACAAGCACGCAGATCCAGGTAAACAGCGGATTTGACATCACCTGTCCGATTTTTTCCATATAGAACGCAGTGGTGTCGATGTCGATATCCTTTTCGGTTTCAAGCGGTATCGTAGAAATGACCTCGCCGTCAAGCATGAGCTGTAACTCGCCGACCTGGTAGCCCTTGTTCTGCGGAGCCTGTATCGGCAGTCTGTCCTCAAACCAGTTTATCTGGCGGGACACAGTGGTTTTGTTCAGGCTCTTTTCAAGCAGCGTAGAGAAATCGCTTGCGGCACATACGCCTACCTTGTCGGTGTTCTTGCCCTGGTATACGTCCGCCTGGGCTATCTGCTCGTTGGAAGCAACGACATTTGTATACACAAGCTCGGAGTATGCCCAGTTATACAGCGCGATGTGATCCTTGAAAGAATACGCCGAATATTCATTGTCTGCATTAAAATACGGAGCGCCGAGGGTCACAACGATGTAATGATACCCCCTGCCGTCGCTGCCCTTTGCGGTCGCGGTGGATACAAGCGACATTACGCCGGGCTTGGGATTTGCGGTGTCCCACTCTCCGTTCTTGTACTCATAATACTCGTCGATACTTCCGGTCTTTACGCCGTGTACGCCCTCATAGTAATACTGCCCGTCCATCATCAGCTTGTTGGTCGTCGAGAGTGTGTAACCGCTGGGATTGGCGGAGTTCGCCGGCATGTCGTAATACACGGTGTCGCAAATCTTCATGAAACCGGGATAGTTGTCTATCGCGTATCTGGTTATCAGATACAGGTCCTTTGCAGTGGTGTAGTTATCCTGGTTGTACAGTCCGTGTGTGTTGGCAAAATGCGTGTTCGTGCAGCCTATCTCCTGAGCCTTGGCGTTCATCATACCTACGAACTCTTCAATACTTCCGGCAATGTTCAGCGCCAGGATATTTCCCGCCTCACAGCCGGAAGATACCATGAGCGCGTACAGACAGTCGGAGTAAGTCACGTTGGTCTGTCCTGCTTCAAGCGCGGAGGTGGAGGCACCATGGTAATTGGGATCGCTGCCCCAGAACTCATCAGTGGCACGCGTGCTTATTTCGACGATCGCATTGAAGTCCCTTATATTCTCAAGAGCCACCAGCGCCGTCATGATTTTCGTTGTAGACGCCGGTATCTGACGCTCGTTCTCGTTCTTCGCAACAACTACGGTATTGGTTTCCAGTTCCACCATATAAACACCGTTGCTGTGCAGGTCAACCTTGGGAGTGAATGCAGCGTGCGCCGTTATTCCGATGGAAAAAGTGCCGCATAGTAAAATTATTGAGGTAAATATCGAAAAAATTTTTACTTTTCGCATATAGACAAATCTCCTGTTATGGGTTATTATATATAAAGGCGGTTTCTATCTGACCGCAGTTCCTTACATTAACTTACTATTGTCGATTGTATGTGCCGCCAGCGGCTGTCATATGCAGGGCATTTGTATAGCAATAAACGTCCTGCGTTTATTATTATACAAAATATAGCGGTTCTTGTAAAGGGCTTTTTTCAAATTGTAACCAAATTTTAATTATTTGGCTGCACGGGGGGATCATATGATATAC
>CAKSHT010000042.1 GCA_934457235.1 uncultured Oscillospiraceae bacterium | reverse complement strand
GGTGCTGTCTGCGTATTTCACCGATAACGCCCTTGCCGGTAACGTGGTTAGGCAGGCAGGCGAACGGCTGCATGCAGACGATATTCGGAACGCCCTCGCCGATGAGTTCCAGCATTTCTGCGGAAAGGAACCAGCCCTCGCCGGCGATGTTGCCAGGAGATACTATTGAGCGCACGGACTCGCGCATTTCATAGATGTCGCCGGGGCAGCCGAACTTGGTGCCCTTTACCGCCTTGCGGTAACTTCCCTCCATGAAACGGAACGCCTTTACTGCGGCATTCTCAGCGAACGCCTTTGTACGTGTTGTGTACAGAAGCTCGCGCTTGGTCTTTCCGTGGGAGCAGATGTAGTAGAAGAATCCCATCAGATCGGGTACAACGACCTCGCAGCCCTCGTTTTCAAGAAGCCCGATGATATTGTTATTGGCAACCGGGTGGAACTTGACAAGTATCTCGCCGACAAGTCCGACGCGGGGCTTCTTTATATCGCGCACAGGGAACTCCGAGAAATCCTTTACGATGTTGCGGACATTCTTGTTGAAGTTCGGCAGGGACAGATGCTTCATATCCTCGCGCAGGAACAGGCGCCACTTCTGGTAAAGCGCGTCCGCGCTTCCCTTTGTGGCCTCGTAAGGACGCACCCTATACAGGCAGCGTGACAGCACGTCCCCATAGATTATCGCCATGAATGCGCGGATAGCCAGCGGCATTGTAAGCTTGAAGCCGCTCTGCTTCTCAAGGCCGACAACGTTCAGCGAGATAAGCGGGATATCTGCGTGTCCGGAATCCTTGAGCGCCTTTTTGAGCATACCAACGTAGTTTGTCGCACGGCACGCGCCGCCGGTCTGGGTTATCATGACCGAGGTGTTCTTGAGATCGTACTTGCCGCTGTTGAGCGCGTGGATAAGCTGTCCGACGATAAGTATTGACGGGTAGCACGCGTCGTTATTTACGTATTTCAGACCCTCGTCAACTACAGCCTTTGAGCAGTCGTTCAGGATAACGACGTTGTATCCGGAATGTCCGAACGCGGCTTCCAGAAGGTCAAAATGGATAGGCGCCATCTGCGGGCAGAGGATAGTGTGCTTCTTGCGCATTTCCTCGGTGAATTCCGGCTGGCGTACGTAACCCAGATGCCCCATCACGGGCTTGTAGTGATGGCGCTTGCGCTCCTCGACAACGGATATCAGCGAACGCAGACGGATTCTTGCGGCTCCGAGATTGTTTACCTCGTCTATCTTGAGGCAGGTGTAAAGCTTGCCGAAGCTGCGGAGTATCTCCTGTACCTGATCGGTAGTTATCGCGTCAAGACCGCAGCCGAAGCTGTTCAGCTGAACAAGCTCCAGGCAGTCGTGCTTTCCGACTACATGCGCCGCCGCGTACAGTCTTGAATGGTATGTCCACTGGTCAACGATTCTTATCGGACGGACTACCTGCTCCATATGGGCAACGCTGTCCTCGGTGAGTACTGCGTATCCATAGCCCGCTATCATCTCTGGAAGTCCGTGGTTTATCTCAGGGTCAATGTGGTAGGGTCTGCCTGCCAGCACGATGCCGTTCTTTCCGTTGTCCTCCAGGAATTTCAGAGTTTCCTCGCCCTTGCGGTGCATCTCAGACTTGAATGCTTCGTCCTCGGCGTATGCCTTTTCAAGTGCGGAAACTATCTCTTCCTTTGTAAATCCGCCATCCGGGAATTCCTTGGCGAACTCCTCGTAAAGGCGCTCTCCCATACGCTTCTTGTGGAATATCGGGAGGAACGGATTCATGAACTTTACGTCCTTGCGAAGCTCAGGCACGGAATTCTTGATTACCTCAGAATATGTAGCAACAACCGGGCAGTTGTAGTGGTTATCCGCGCCGTTGTTCTCGCTCATTTCATACGGCATGGAGGGATAGAAAATGAACTTCACACCCTCGTCTATAAGCGCCTGGATATGACCGTGCGCCAGTTTAGCCGGATAGCATACGGACTCGGAAGGCATGGTTTCAATTCCTTTGTCGTAGATCTCGCGACTGGATTTCGGCGACAGCTTCACGGAGAAACCAAGCTCGGTGAACAGCTTGTGCCAGAACGGGTAATTCTCATACATGCCGAGAACTCGCGGAAGTCCGACAACACCACGCTTTGCGGTACTCTCCGGCAGACATTCGCGGTCGAACAGCAGGTGATATTTATAGTCGAACAGATTCGGCAGCTTCTCCTTGGTGGTGACGTTGCCGGCGCCGCGCTCGCAGCGGTTGTTGCTTATATAGCGCTTTCCGTCCGGGAATTTCGTGATTGTCAGCAGACAGTTATTGGAGCAGCGGCCGCAGCGTGCGGTTGTCTTTTCGACCGTGAAGCTCTCCAGCTTGTCCAGGGTAGCGATCGTGCTTCCATTGCCGTCGTCGCGCTCGATGGAAATGAGTGCGCTTCCGTAAGCGCCCATAAGTCCTGCCTTGTCAGGGCGTACAACGTCCCTGCCGCATATAAGCTCGAATGCACGCAGAACGGAGTTATTCATGAACGTACCGCCCTGTACGATTATCTTATCTCCCATGGTGGAAGTATCGCGAAGCTTGATTACCTTGAACAGCGCGTTCTTTACGACGGAATAGGACAGACCCGCGGAGATATCCGCAACGGTCGCGCCCTCTTTCTGTGCCTGCTTTACACGGGAATTCATGAACACCGTGCAGCGGGAGCCAAGGTCAACGGGGTGCTCTGCGGTAAGTCCCAGTGTCGCAAAGTCAGCGGATGACATGCCGAGCGCGTTCGCGAAGTTCTCGATGAACGAGCCACAGCCGCTGGAACATGCTTCGTTCAGCAGAATGCTCTCAATCTCGCCGTTCTTGACGCGCATGCACTTCATGTCCTGACCGCCGATATCCAGAATGAACTCAGCGCCGGGGAGTATGCGATCAGCCGCCTTGTAGTGCGCCATCGTTTCAATCTCGCCGTAATCAGCGCCAAGAGCCGCTTTGATGAGGTGCTCACCGTAACCGGTAGCGCACGCTTTTGCTATGTAAGCGCCTTCGGGGAGCTGCGCGTAAATCTCTTTCAGAATGCCGATAACGGATTTCAGCGGGTCGCCGCCGTTACCGCTGTAGTGCGAATAGATTATCTCAGCGTCCTTGTTCAGCAGGACCGCCTTAGTCGTTGTAGAACCTGCGTCTACGCCCAGGTAACATGCGCCCTTGTGCTTCTTGATGTCCGCTACCGGAATGACTGCCTTTGCGTGGCGCTCACGAAATTTCTTAAGTTCCTGCTCGTCCTTGAACAGCGGAGCAAGGCGCTCTACCTCGCGCATTTGCGCGGTTTCCAGGCTGCCTGCTTTCTTCACAAGCGCGTCGAGGTCAGCTTCTGCGGTTTCGTCGGAGAATGCGCAGCCCATTGCTACAAACAGGTTCGCGTTCTCCGGGAATATAATCTGCTCGTCCTTGAGGTTCAGAGTTTCGATGAAACGTGCGCGGAGTTCCGACAGGTAGTGCAGAGGTCCGCCCAGGAACGCAACATTACCGCGGATGGGCTTTCCGCAGGCAAGACCGCTGATTGTCTGGTTGACTACCGACTGGAACACGGAAGCCGCTACGTCGGATCGCTTTGCACCGTCGTTGAGCAGCGGCTGTATATCGCTCTTCGCGAAAACGCCGCAGCGGGAGGCTATCGGGTATACTGTAGTGTGCTCCTTGGCAAGCTCGTTGAGTCCGCCGATGTCGGTGTTCAGCAGCGCCGCCATCTGGTCGATGAACGCGCCCGTACCGCCGGCGCATGTACCGTTCATACGCTGCTCAAGTCCGCCGGTGAGGTATGTGATCTTCGCGTCCTCGCCGCCAAGCTCTATCGCAACGTCAGTCTGCGGAATGAGCTGCTTTATTGCGTTTGTACCCGCAGCGACCTCCTGCACAAACGGAATGCCAAGCCACTTGGACACGGAAATTCCTCCGGAGCCAGTAACAGCGATAAGTACACGCTCTCCCTTAAAATTCTCTCCGACTTCTTCAATAATATCATACACGGTCTTGCGGATATCAGAAAAATGCCGTCTGTACTGACTGTACAGAAGTTCGTTGTTCTCTCCGAGCACCGCTGCCTTTACGGTCGTTGAACCTATATCAAGTCCTACACGCTTCAAATGATCAAATCCTTTCCTGAAAAAAGCTGACTGCTTTAAAACACATATTATAATTATAGCACAAATATATAAAATTTGCAAGCGGAATTGTAACATTTAACCTGTCTTTTTGTGACGGTTGTCTGAAAAAATCGATCTGCCACTCTGCGACAGGTATTGACAAAACACGGCTGGTTATGTACAATAGTATTCAGCAGATATTGAAAGGAAGCATCAATATGACGATTAGACCTGCGAAAAAGGAAGATGTTCCGGCACTGTTGGAAATATATAACTACGAGGTAGTGCACGGAGTTGCGACCCTCGACCTCAACCCGCGCACGCTCCCGGAATGGGAAGAATGGTTCAGCGAACACCAGACATCAGATAATTTTATTCTGACTGCGGAGATAAACGACGTACCTGCAGGATACGCGTCCCTGTCGGAATACCGCAGCAAGGAAGCGTACAAGTCCACTGCGGAGCTTTCGGTATACGTCGGTCATGAATTCCGCAGGCAGGGAGTGGCTTCCGCGCTGATAGACGAAGTTCTGAAAATCGCGCACAGCTCTGACACTCTGCACAGCGTTGTCTCAGTCATAACCGCCGGGAACGACGCCAGTGAGCGGCTCCACGCGAAATTCGGCTTCACGCCCTGCGGGACGCTGCATCAGGTGGGCTTCAAGCACGGAAAATACCAGGATATCGACAACTTTGAGCTTATTCTGGATAAGGAGTAATTCATGTTCAGTCAGATAAACAGCACGGGACTTTTCGGATTAAATGCATTTATGGTGACTGTCCAGGCGAGTATTTCACCAGGACAGCCTACGTTCGACATTGTCGGCATGCCGGATATCGCGGTGCAGGAAAGCAAGGCGCGTATACGCGCGGTCCTGGGTCAGCTTGAGCTTAAACTGCTCAACGGGCGTGTGACAGTAAATCTTGCGCCTGCAAGCGTACGCAAGATAGGCTCGATGTTCGACCTGCCGATAATCACAGCGCTGATGAAGCTCGGCGGTATAATTTCCGGCGACCTTTCAGACAGCGCGTTCATCGGTGAGCTGTCATTAAACGGCGAGTTAGCCCCCGTGAACGGTGCGCTTTCAATGGTGCTGACCGCAGCGCAGAATGGGATAAAGCGCGTATTCCTGCCGAAATCCAACGCCAAGGAAGCCAGCGTCGCTGACGGAATAACTGTATACGGAGTAGAGCACGTAACGCAGATAATCGAGTTTCTGAAGCACGGAACCGGACTTACTCCGGAGGAAAAATACATACCTCGCCGCCGAGAAATGCAGCACATCGCTGATTTCGCAGACGTAATGGGACAGGCTCAGGCGAAGTCCGCGATAGAAGTCGCGGCAGCCGGAAGCCATAATCTGCTCATGCTAGGGCCTCCAGGCTCCGGAAAATCCATGCTGGCCAAGCGCATTCCGTCGATAATGCCGGAGATAACATTCGCCGAGAGCATCGAAACCACGCAGATTTACTCAGTCGCCGGGGAAATAAACCCCGCAGAGCCGCTCATCACCGAGCGTCCGTTCCGGGCGGTGAGCCACACGGCTTCCGCTGTCGGACTTGTCGGAGGAGGAAGCATTCCGCGTCCCGGAGAAATAAGTCTGGCGCACAACGGAGTGTTGTTCCTAGACGAGCTTCCGGAATTTGACCGCCGCGTACTTGAAGCGCTCCGACAGCCGCTGGAAAACGGAGACATCGTGATCTCCAGAGCGAGCGGCTCCGTCAGCTATCCATGCGATGTAATGCTGGTGGCTGCGATGAACCCCTGCCCCTGCGGAAATTTCGGCAGCCCCGTCAAGAAATGCACCTGCACCCCGCAGAAAGTCACTGCTTATCTCAACAGAATATCGCAGCCCGTTCTCGACCGAATTGATATCCAGATCGAGGTAAAACCCGTAGAATACGACGACCTCAGCAAGCGCAAGCCGCAGGAAAGCTCCGCAGCCATCGCGGAGCGCGTCCAGAAAGCTGTTGAAATCCAGAAAAAGCGCTTCGCCGGAACGCCGATAAAAAGCAACAGCGGTATCACATCGGATATCATCGGCGAGGTATGCCGGCTGACTCCCGACGCGGAAGCGATGCTGAAAGCCGCCTTCGATAAGCTCGGACTTTCCGCACGAGCATACGACAGGATACTCAAGGTAGCACGCACCTGCGCCGACCTTGCGGGAAGCGAGGATATCCAGAAGCCGCACATTGCGCAGGCGATAAGCTTCCGCAGCCTTGACCGCAAGTACTGGAACAGATAGCACAGGGGTGACAATATGGAGCAAAGCATTACTGTCAGAGAGCTTGACAAACATGAGATCGGAATAGCTATGGAGCTGGCATGGGAAGTCTTTATGCAGTTTGAAGCTCCGGAATACTCCGACGAGGGCATAAACGAATTCTACCGTTCAATACACGATGATGATTACGTTTCCAGACTCAGAGTTTTTGGAACGTTTTCCGGAAACGAACTCGTCGGAATGATTGCCACAAGGAATGAGGGAACGCACATTGCCCTGTTCTTCGTAAAGGGAAGCCGTCACAGACAGGGTATCGGAAGAATGCTGTTTCAGACAGTAATGGAGAATCGTCCTTCTGGGAAAATGACCGTAAATTCCTCGCCCTATGCTGTTCCGGTGTATCACCGGTTCGGCTTCACGGACACGGACATAGAACAGGTGGTCAGCGGTCTCAGGTTCACACCTATGGAATTAAAGTAAATTCCTCTTCCGAAATTTCAACAAATTATTGTTTTCCCCTTGAAAAATAGCGGAAATAATGCTATAATAAAAAATAATGCGGAAAATTTCCGGCACAACAAAAGAAAGAAGGATTGAATTTATGGCAGACACTATGCAGGGTCTGAGAAGGACATGCTTATGCGGCGAAGTCACCCTGGAGATGGGCGAGGTAGTCGTAGGCGGCTTCACACAGAGAGTTCGTGACAAGGGAAGCCTTATTTTCATAGATTTAAGGGACAAGTCCGGCATCGTTCAGCTAGTTTTCGACGAAACTACCGACAAGAGCGTTTTCGAAAAAGCGGAGAGCGTACGCTCTGAGTACGTTCTGCTGGCAAAGGGCACAGTACGTGCGCGAGAGAGCGTAAACACCGAGATAAAGACCGGCGGCGTTGAAATAATGGTAACAGAGCTGCGTATCCTCTCCAGGGCTCAGACTCCTCCTTTTGAGATAGTCAGCAACACCAAGACCAACGAAGAGCTTCGTCTGAAGTACCGTTACCTCGACCTGCGCCGTGAGCCGCTCCAGAAGAACCTCATCATGCGCCACGAGATCGCAAAGGCTGCCCGTGAGTACTTCTACGCAAACGGCTTCACCGAGATTGAGACACCGATGATGATAAAGTCCACACCTGAGGGTGCGCGCGACTACATCGTTCCGTCCAGAATACACAACGGCAAGTTCTACGCCCTGCCCCAGTCCCCGCAGATGTACAAGCAGCTGCTGATGATCGCAGGTATGGACCGATACATCCAGCTTGCACGCTGCTTCCGTGACGAGGATCTCCGTGCAGACCGTCAGCCGGAATTCACACAGATCGACCTTGAGATGTCCTTCGTTGACGTTGACGATATTCTGGAATGCCTGGAGGGCTTTGTAAAGCACCTCTACAAGACCGTTCTTAACGTTGATATCCCTACACCGCTGCCCCGTCTGACCTACGACGAAGCTATGAACCGCTACGGCTCCGACAAACCGGACACCCGTTTCGGCATGGAGATCACCGATATCTCCGATATCGTAAAGGACTGCGGATTCTCCGTATTCAAGGACGCCATCGCAAACGGCGGCTCTGTATGCGGTATCGTTGCAAAGGGCGCGGCGGCAAAGCTCACCCGTAAGGAAATCGACAAGCAGACTGAATTCGTACGCGGTATCGGCGCAAAGGGTCTTGCTTATGTGAGATGGGTAGACGACGCACCTAACTGCTCTTTCGCAAAGTTCATGGGCGAGGGCGAACTTGAAGCAATCCTCAAGGCTCTCGGCTGCGAAAAGGGCGACGTTGCCCTCATCGTCGCTGATAAGGACAAGGTAACACTCCCGGTTCTTGGCGCGCTCCGTCTGAAGATCGCAAAGCAGCTCGACATCATTCCCGATGGCTGGAACTTCCTGTGGATCGTGGAGTTCCCGTTCTTCGAATACGACGATGAGAGCGGCGAGTGGCTCGCTATGCACCACCCGTTCACAATGCCGCTCGACGAGTGCATTCCCTACCTCGACACAGATAAGGCAAAGGTACGCGCTAAGTGCTATGACCTGGTCCTCAACGGAATCGAGCTTTCCAGCGGTTCTATCAGAATTACCGACCCAGAGCTTCAGCAGCACATGTTTGAAATGCTCGGCATGACCGACGAGGAGATAAATGCGAAGTTCGGATTCCTCGTTGACGCATACAAGTACGGTGCACCTCCCCACGGCGGCGCTGGTATCGGTCTTGACAGACTTGCAATGCTCATGTGCGGCTGCGACAGCCTGCGCGACGTTACCGCATTCCCGAAGGTACAGAATGCAAGCGAGCTGATGAGCGAAGCTCCCTCTACTGTAAGCGAGGAGCAGCTCAAGGAACTTGGAATAGCTATAGTAAACAGCGAAGAATAATTTATCCAGGCGGTGAAGTACATGGAAAAGCACGAATACAAGGAGCTTTCAGAGCTTGCGGCAAACGGCGGCACAAAAGCATTTGCACGGCTGTATGAAACACTGTACCGTGAAATGTACTACACCGCCTGCTATTCTCTGACGAACGAAGCGGACGCTGTGGAAGCAGTTACAGCCACCGCCCGTGACGGAATGTCCGCGATAGGCAGACTGCGTACCGAGGAAGCGTTCCGCACATTCATGATAAAAACGCTCTGTGCACGTATACGTTCCAAGTTCAAGGAATACGCAGGACAGGACCGCGAGATAGCTTCAGACGGCAGGGATTTCGATGTAATGGCGGAATTCAGCCGGCTTGAGGACACCGAACGCCTGGTCGCAAGCATGTACATCGGCGGGAAATTCCAGCCGGACGAGATAGCGGCGTATACCGGGCTTTCAACGTCGGCGGTGAAAAAGAAGCTGGAGTGCGTTATAGAGGGCTTCGAACTGGATTAAAACGACTATATCTGAAAGGAAGTGAATGCAATGACAGTTTCACAGATAAGGGATCTCATGATGGAACGCGTGGTTCCGGAAAGCCTGCTGCCGCAGAATATCGCGGCATGCCTTATCGACGAGGACGCTGCGCCGCCGGAACTGGACGCATTCACTTTTCTCAATCGTCTGCGTTCTCTTGGCATAGGCTCGGCGGATTTTCTTTACCTGCTGAAAGGCTGCGGCGCTCCCGATGAAGCAGTCGAAAAAATCGAGCAGCACCCGGACAT
Source organism: uncultured Oscillospiraceae bacterium (assembly GCA_934457235.1). Classification (GTDB taxonomy): domain Bacteria; phylum Bacillota; class Clostridia; order Oscillospirales; family Ruminococcaceae; genus CAG-115. The sequence goes on along the minus strand of CAKSHT010000042.1, from coordinate 5,939 downwards.
GAACCTACAGTCACTGATAGTGACCCTGGACGGCTCCGGGCTTACGCCGAAGGACTACACGCGCATGCTGTATACAGCACGTCAACTATGGGAACGTACCATCACCATGCGCCTGGAGCTTGACGAATCACAGGAACAGCCCTCCGAGGACCCGGAGCAGGTTCAACCGGTCCGCACAGCACGCCAGCGCAGGAAAGAAGATAACGAGTTCCACGAGTACGCCGGAGTTAAACCCATCGGCAAGCACGAGGAACTCCCATCCGTAGAACCGGAGGAGACCGAAAAGCTCCGTCCCCGCACCGCACGCCAGAGGAAAAAGACCGAGCAGGAATTCCGCGAGTACGCAGGAGTCAAGCCGATAGGCAGGCGCGGCGAATCCGAAGAAGCTGACAAGCCGGAGCGTACCGACGTATACACGGCGGTACAGCTCAAGCTCCCTCCGGAAATCGTCGGGGATACGCCGGAAGAATCCGCAGAACCAGAACAGAATGAGCACCCCCTTGAGGACTCACCCGCTGCGCGCCGGAAAGCCATTATAGCCTGCATCATCGGAGCTGCAGTAGTATGCGCAGCCGATGCAGCCGTCGGATTTATGGGATTTTCTGCTCCGCAGACAGGCAGCACAGAGCTTCATTTTGCGGTCGATAACTCCGAGGTCTTTGCCGAGATTTACAAGGCATATACAAACGCCCGTATCGGCGGAGGCTGCGTGCAGCCGGAATCACCTGCCGCCCAGGTATTCGGCGGTCTTCTCGTGACCGGCAGCGGCCAGCTCGGAAGCTTCTCCGACGGAAATTCGCTGTGGGTTACGGAACCTGATATTATCTCAGTCTACGACATATCCGGCGTTGCTGACAAAATCGAGATACTTCCGCCGGACGGCGCACAGTTCGTCCGGGTGGAATTCACCGGAAACGGACTTACCGCAGTGTTCACCGGCGATTCATTCTGCGGCGTTATTGGCGCAGATAAGGACGGGAAAACCTGGACCTCCACGCAGTGCGGAAAGCTGACGGATATATACAGTTCCGGGGACAGTATACGTCTTGGAAGCGTGTATACTCCCACATTTTCCGAGAGCTTCACCGTTGATGATGAACTTGCGTACATGCCATGGACAGAGTATTCCGGCGAACGCACCGCCATCCTGCCGGCAGAAACAGCAGTAACCGGCAAGGCACAGGGGTGCAGCTACGCTGTGAACTCCGAGTACTCCGCGAACGGTGAGATAAAAACGCGAATGGCAGTGCTCGGAAATCCGATATACAGCGGCGCAGAGTTCTTCTCCGCCGTGATGTACGACGATACGCAGACGCTGATTGTCGCAATGGACGGCAAATCTGAGCTTATATACTGCAACACCGCGGAAGCTGTAGCGGCGTCATGCGGAAACAGCTTTACAGCCACCGCCGAAAAATCGGACAACGGAGTCACTGTATATATTCGCGACCGCGATTTAAAAATCGTCAGTGCATTCAACGCAGACAGCAGTATCACCACAATGAAATTTGACGGGGATTCACTTCTGCTTGGCGACAAGGAAAAAGTAACGCTTGCGGTGGATCTCAGCGACGCAGCTTCACCAGTTCCGCTGGAGCTGACAGCCGCAGACGGCGTGGTGAACGGAGATTATGCGCTCTGCGGAAGCACAGCTTCCGGCGGAATTACGCTGACTCTCTATAAGCTCGACAACGGAAAGGCTGTACAGGCAGATTCGTTCTCAAAGACGCTCACCGCTGCGGAGCTTGAAAGCTTCACATTCTCCGGTGCAAACACGACAGTTGTGAACGGAACGGAATGCTGCGGCGCAGCGTACAGCTGGTTCGACGGAGTTTCCGTAGTCAGCGAGTTCTCCGAGATGGGGAGATCACGCAGCGTACGCACGCTTTACGACGATCCGGACGGCTTTACCGCAGCCGCTTATACAAACGACGGACTTGTTCTTATTTGTGGCGACAGAATTCAAAAGTGATCAATCAGCCGGGAGATCCCGGCTGGTTTTTTCTTATGTCACAGGTGTTATTTTATACAGTTTGGGACGGGTAATTTTTTGCATTTATACGAAAATCCGAAATCGCGTTGACAATTTTTTGATGGTAGTATATAATTAGTATATAAGATTTTATCGTTGGAGGTGCGTCTTGAAAATAAAGTTCATTCTGTCCGCGGCGCTTGTTGGCGTGCTTCTCGTCACCGGGTGCTCCGGGGATTCCAGCTCGTCCGGTTCTGCCTCCGAACTGCACCAGACTGACGGCAACGGTCGTATCATACCTGTTACAGACAGCTATATACCGTCGTCATATAAACCGCGTTCCGAAGAAACGACGATCATGTCCGAAGAGATAACCGGTGAATTCGGACAGCTGACGGGCACGAAAATTCCCGCCGTATTTCTTACGACTGACGATCCTGCGGCTATAACAAAGGACGAATACGTCCCCTGCACCGTACAGATAGATTCCAGCATGACCGACGGTAAATACACCAGCACCGAGGTTCTTACCGGCGAGATACGCGGCAGAGGCCACTCCACCTGGAGCTGGCCGAAAAAGCCTTACAAAATAAAACTTGAGGAAAAGACCTCACTGCTCGGAATGACCGAAGCAAAGCGCTGGGTGCTTATCGCGAATTATGCCGATGAATCCCTGCTGCGCAATACCATCGCATTTGACATGGCGCGTTCGCTTGAAAGCTTCCGGTTCGTTCCCACCGAAATTCCCGTTGACGTCTACATGAACGGGATATACCAGGGAGTATACACCCTTGGCGAACAGCTGGAGGTAAAGTCGTCAAGGCTTCCACTGGACGATAACCTGGCTAACGTTGAAACCGGATATCTCCTTGAGATCGGCGGCGCAGACCCTAATGTTGATACAAAAGGCTGGAATTACTTTGACCTGCCGTCCGGCTGCGGTGTGAACATTAAAATCAAAAGCCCGGACACCGAGGAGGACCCCAACGCTGAATACAATTTCACGCAGAAGCACTACGACTTCATCTACAGCTACATGTGCCGCGCCGATAATGCGATCACGACGCTGACAGATTACGAGGACTACATAAATGTTGACAGCTTCATTGACTGGTTCCTTGTCCACGAATTCAGCTACAACCTTGATTCCTGCTTCCGCCGGAGCTGCTATATCACCAAGCCCAAGCTCAGCCGACTTGAGATGGGTCCTGTATGGGATTTCGACCTGGCATTCGGAAACATGTACATGGATAATCCGAAGTACGATGACTGGGCGACTATCGGCAGCGGCGACAGCAACAGCTACATAGGAATTACGTGGTTCAACTATCTTATGACGGACGACAGCTTTCGCGAAAAGGCGCGCGCACGCTGGGACGAGGTTAAGGATACCATGCTCCAGACATCGCTTGACACGCTGAACTACTACAAACCGTTAGTTGCGCCGTCCGCTGAAAAGAACTTTGAAATATGGAAAACGCTCAACACGGCAAACGGATTCCAGCCGCAGAGCATGCAGAATGAAAACACGTATGTGAGCCAGCTCCAGTACATCACAAGGTTCCTTTATTCGCGGCAGAAGTGGATAGACGAAAATCTATAAGTAACCAAAAACGGAGGATATGTTCCTCCGTTTTTTTATTTTAGTCACTTGACAAAACTAATCAGATTAGTTATAATATTAATATGATTAGGAGGAATGTACATGGCAAAAACAGGACTTGACAGAACATCAGTTATACAGAAAGCGGCGGAGCTTGCAAACCGCAGCGGACTTAACAGCATAACGATGAAGCTTCTGGCGCAGGAGCTGGGAGTTCAGTCTCCGTCGCTGTATAATCACATCAGCGGGCTTGACGAGCTGCGGCGGGAGCTTATGCTGTTCGGCTGGCGCGAGATGGAGCAGCGTATGCTCCGTGCGACCTCCGGCGTAAGCGGGTACGACGCCCTGCGGGAGCTGTGCCGCGCATTCTACCGGTACGCAGCGGATAACCCCGGCGTATTCGAAGCCATGCTGTGGTACAACAAATATTCCGACAGCTCCGCGATGAGCGCGACTGACGAGCTGTTCACGTTCTTCTATCGGTTTGCCGGGAGCATCGGTATTTCACGCGATATCTCAGAGCACCTGATAAGGACGCTGCGCGGCTTCCTGGAGGGCTTTTCGCTGCTCGTCAACAACGGCGCTTTCGGGCATTCGGCCAGCATTGAAGAGAGCTTCGAACTGTCGCTGGACGTACTAATTGCCGGAATCAGAACTCTGGAGGGAAAATGACTGAATTTACGGTAAAAGAAAATTCGCTGACCGCCAGTGAATTAATCTCGCTTTTCCAGGCGGTAAACTGGACGCCTCCCTGTGCGGAACAGGCAGAAACCGCACTTGCTAACAGCCTGGTAGTATTCTCAGTGCACTGCGGCGAAAAAACGGCGGCAATGGCGCGCGTTACCGGAGACGGCGCAATGTCATTCTACATCAAGGACGCTGCAGTCCGTCCGGAATTTCAGCACAAAGGACTCGGAAAACTGCTTATGTCGCTCATCGACGAATACGTATCCCGACATCTCCAGCCCGGCTGGGCGGCATCTGTCGAGCTGATGAGCGCTGTCGGTAAAGAGGATTTCTACAAGAAATGCGGATTCAGACCGAGTATCTCAAAGGGACTTGGCTCCGGTATGATAAAGATGATAAGGAGATGACTGCATGACAAGACTTTACATAGTTGAGGGACTTCCCTGCTCCGGAAAAAGTACCACGGCGGGATATATCGCAAAGATCACCGGCGGCAGAATGTATGACGAAAACTGTGGCTGTCACCCGGCGGACTACGAGTTCAGCGCGTTCATTCCGGACAGCGCGGATTTTTCCCGTCAGGAACGCGCGATAATGGAAACGTTCGCAGAAAAGCAGCCCGGCGGTATCGTCGTGCCCCTTGGCAAGCTATCCGGCGAGCTGTTCGACAAAGCGCTCAGATTCAAGATATACGACTTTCTGGACTGGGAAACCGAACGTCCGGTCATGCTGCGCAAGTGGCGTAAATTCGCAGAGAATGTCAAGGAAAGCGTGTACGTTTTTAACTGTGTTCTGCTCCAGAATCCGATGTGCGAAACAATGATGCGATTCAACTTTCCGCCATCAGTTTCCCTGGCATACATTCGGGAAATATGCGAGATCATACGTCCGCTAGATCCAGCGGTAGTCTATCTAAAAAGCACAGATATTTCCGGCAATATAAAAAAAGCCCTGCCGGAGCGCGGCAAAGGCTGGCTGGACGCCGTCATCGACTACCACTGCAACGGCGGCTACGGAACAGCAAACAGACTATCCGGATTTGACGGGTATATATCCGCGCTTGAAGTACGCCAGCGCCGCGAGCTTGAATTTCTGCCGCATCTTCCGATAAAATCACTTATACTGGAAGCGCCGCATAACGACTGGTCCGCGGCATACCGCCGGATAAACAAGGAGATAACGAAATGAACATAATACTGGAACAGCTTTCTGAACGCAATTTCACGGACAGCTCCCTTGACGGCTTTATCCGCAGGCAGGAGGTCACTGAATGCTGGCGCCGCACTGAAAACGGACTGGAACTGATCCCCATGGTTTTCACCGAGGACTGGGACGAAAACCTGCTGCGCACAGTCGCCGCACGAATGCTTGACAACATACGCCGTGGATTTATAGGCGTCGGGGCGTTCGACAGCGGGAAGCTAATTGGCTGGACGTTCTTCGGTAACGAGCTTATCGGAAGCCGGAAAAATTACATTGAGCTGCACATGTTCCATGTTTCACAGCCTTACAGAAATCACGGAATCGGACGGTGCCTGTTTGAAGCTTCGCTGCCGCTTGTTCGCAAAACCGGCGCAGAACGCGTGTTCATTTCGTCGCACTCCGCAAAGGAGAGCCAGGCGGCTTACAGGGCGTTCGGGTGCGTCCCGGCCCAGGAGTATTTCCCGCACGCCGCAG
>CAKSHT010000041.1 GCA_934457235.1 uncultured Oscillospiraceae bacterium | reverse complement strand
GTGAGTGTGCAGCTGTATCGGGATCTTAACGGTAGACTTAAGATCCTTAACAAGGCTTGCAGCCTCGTACGGAGTCAGCAGAGCCGCCATATCCTTGATGCAGATGGAATCTGCGCCGGCGCTCTCGATCTGCTTAGCGTAGTTCATATAATACTCGTGAGTGAATACCTCGCCGAGAGTATAGGAAATAGCTACCTGAGCGTGACCCTGCTCCTTCTTGGCTGCCTTGATAGCAGTCTCAAGGTTGCGGATATCGTTCAGTGCGTCGAAGATACGGATTATATCGATGCCGTTAGCGATGGACTTCTGTACGAAGTACTCGACCAGGTCGTCAGCATAGTGACGGTAGCCCAGCATGTTCTGTCCTCTGAACAGCATCTGGAGCTTGGTGTTCGGCATTTCCTTTCTCAGGATACGCAGCCTCTCCCACGGATCCTCGTCCAGGAAGCGAATGCAGGAGTCGAATGTAGCGCCGCCCCAGCACTCAGCAGAGTAAAATCCGATCTTATCCATCTCGGAGAGGATAGGACGCATGTCGTCCATGGACATTCTTGTGGCGAGCAGGGACTGATGCGCGTCACGAAGAACGGTTTCAGTAATCTTTAATTTTGCCATCTTGCTTCTCCTTAAATTATGCGTTGAGTGTAGCTACAACGGCGCCGGTCTCAACTGCCTCGCCCTTGGTCACGTTGATGGAAGCAACAACGCCGTCTCTGTCGGACACGATGTCGTTCTCCATCTTCATAGCCTCAAGAACTGCGATAACAGTACCGTTTGTTACCTTGTCGCCTACCTTGACCTTAACGTCAACGATAGTGCCGTTCATAGGAGCGTTTACAGCAGCGTTGCCCTGTGCGCCTGCGGGAGCAGCAGCCTTCTTTGCAGGAGCAGCCTTCTTGGGAGCGGGAGCAGCAGCCACTGCGGGAGCGGAGCCGTCAGCCTCGTCTACAGTTACGTCATAAGCATTGCCGTTTACGGTGATGGTGTATCTTTTCATTTCAAAAACCTCTCTGTTTATAGATTAAAATACGAAATTAACGTGCTTTCTTGTGGGAGCGGTCACTCTCTTGCTGGAGCACATGTCAACAGCGGAAGCAACGGCCTGCTTGGTATCTTCAGCAGCGATAACGCCGTCGATCATACCGAGGGAAGCAGCCTTGAACGGAGTGGAGTCGATCTCCTCGCCCATGAATACCTTGGAAGCCTCAGCGCTCATCGGAGCGATGGAAGCGTTCTCCCATGCGAAAGTAAGGTCAGCGCTGTCGAATGCTGCGTAAGCGGAGCCGATAGCCTTGCCGGTGATAAGGTTGATCTTGGTGGTGGTAGCGGAAGCGTAAACCTGCGCGAGCTTAGCGGCGTCGCGTACGGAGCCTGCAAGCTCAGCAGCGCTGGAAGCCTCGAAGCCCTCTGTGTTAAGTACTGTAACTACCGGGATAGAGAATACGTCAGCGAGCTGAACGAATCTAGCGATCTTAGCGCTGTCAGCTGCGGTGAGCTTAGCAGCCTTATCGGTAGAAACGAAAGCAACTGTAGCCCAGTTCATGCTTGCGAATGCGGTATAGGCAGCGGTGCCGAACTCAGCGCCCAGCTCTACAACGGAATTCTTGTCTGCGAGAGCTGCAACGAGAGCCGCGCCCTTGAGGGAAGCGGAAACTGCTGCGTCGTTATCTGCGAAATCGTCGTTTCCTGCGAGGGAAATGTTGTTAGCGGGCAGGATAGCAGCCAGCTTCTTAGCCTTTGCAACAGCGTCAGCGTCGTCCTTTGCGAGGATATCAGCCACACCGGACTTAGCGGCATTTGCAGCCTTGCCTGCGCCCTCGATCTTGCCGTCGGGTGTATTGAACGGAGCTGTAAGGAACAGCTCAGCCTTCTCGGTCATGATGGTGACATCAGCCATAGCTGCGATAACAGCAGCCGCGCCGGCACATACGCCGGTAACTACCGCGATCTGCGGAACAACGCCGGAAATAGCAGCGGAAGCACTGATGATATCGCCGTAGTCAGCGAGCACTTCCATACCCTCGTTGATATCGCCGCCCTTGCTGTCGAACATTGCGACAACGGGAGCGCCGTTCTTTGCAGCCAGCTCGTAGATCTTCTTGATCTTGAGCGCTGCGCTCTTGTCAACCGCGCCGCCCTTGACGGATACGTCCTGGGCATATGCATAGACAGAACCGCCGTTGATTGTGCCGCAGCCTGCTGCAACGCTGCTGACCGCACCGTCAGCTGACAGGAACTTGTCAAGCTCGGTGAAGCTGTCCTCATCAAAGAGAGCAGTCAGTCTTTTTCTTGCGTCGCTGTCCGGAACGTTCTGTTCCATCTCAGCCAGTGTCTTTGAAAACGCCATTTTAACTCCTCCAATAACTGCTATTGAGATCGGCATGATAAATCCGGAATCTGCTTCCGAGCATACTTCCGCCGTCTTAATTAAAATTTATCCACAATAATTATACTACATTGAAAATGAAATGACAAGCGAAAATCGGCGATTTTTTCATTTTTTATCTTTTGCAATAAAACCACTTGCTACGATGGTTAATTTTTTGTCAATTTTCACAAACCGTGCTTACAGGGAAATAAACGTTTCATGCTCAGATGTAGAATAATCCGTCCGGCTTACTTTCTCTTATTAGGTCTGCCGCTGCTCTTGCCGATGGAAGCGCGCAGTGAACGCAGTTCCTCCTTGGTGAGGTCGCGGTATGCGCCGGGCTTCAGCATGCCGAGCTTCACGCCGCCGATGGATGTTCTGCGCAGTCTGCCGACTTCCAGTCCTACAGCGGTGCACATGCGGCGTATCTGCCGGTTCCTGCCCTCCTTGATGACGAAACGGAGCACCGTTCTGTCCGGAGCCTCGGATATTACCTCCACGGTACAGGGAAGCGTCTTTATTCCGTCGTCAAGCTCCACGCCTGACATCAGTCGGGACAGCTGATCCTCGTTGACTGCTCCGTCTATCGTAACGCGGTAGGTCTTGGGGACGTGCTTTGACGGGTGCATGATATCGTTGGCAAATTCGCCGTCGTTCGTAAATATCAGCAGACCCTCGGAATTCCTGTCCAGCCTCCCGACGGGATAAACTCGCTCCGGAACGTCCGTCAGCAGGTCGGAAGCCACTTTCCTGCCCATCTCATCGGACATTGATGTAACATAGCCGCGGGGCTTGTTGAGCATTATATAGCGCTTTTCGGCACGCTCTGCGGAGATCTCCTCGCCCTCCACGCGTATGAGGTCGTTCACCGGATCTGCCTTGTCGCCCAGTGTGCAGGGACGTCCGTTGACTGTAACTGCCCCAGCCGTGATAAGCTCCTCTGCCTTACGGCGGGAGCATCTTCCGCTGTCTGCGATGATTTTCTGAATTCTGATCTTTTCCATAAACTGCCTTTCTATGTACGCCCTCCCGGGCGAGATTTATAACACAGCCGTAAGCTGGTATTTTCTGATTTAAACGTACACGCCGAGCCGCGCCAGAAGTTCCCGCAGGAATCCGGGGTTCTCTTCCTGTACTGTCACCGTGCCGTCCGCGAAAAGCGGGCACTCCAGGACGATATCTCCGTCCAGCAGGAACTGTATCTCCCCCAGGCGGTCGCCCTTTTCGACTGTCCCGTACACGAACTGCGGAAGCATAACGCGGCGCGTCAGTTTTCCATGCTGCTCCGGAGTGAGCGCCAGTGAAGCCCCGTGCGCATACACGCCGACGGACTGCCCCGTCCCGGCGACTGACACGCGCTCGCTGCACTCAACGCCCAGAGGATACGCCCGCACCTGAGTGAAGCCGTAGTCCAGCATCTTGGTGTGGTCGTTCCAGTCGTCCGGCGCATTAAGAGTAACCGCGACCAGCGTAACTCCGTCCCGCTCTGCGGCGGAAACCAGGCAGCGCCGTGCGTTGTCGGTGAAACCGGTCTTTACGCCTGTCGCGCCGCTGTAGCGCCTGAGCATCTTGTTGGAGTTGTATAGGGTGCGCTTATACGGCGGGTTCCCGAACTCCACATCGGCGGAGGTGCAGGACACGATTTCCCGGAACAGCTCGTCGCGCATGGCAAATGCCGCCAGCTTCGCAAGGTCGCGGGCGGTGGTATAATGTCCGTCGGCGTCAAGTCCGGACGGCGTAACGAAGTGCGTATCCGACAGGCCGAGCTGCTGAGCGCGTTCGTTCATCCTCTCCGCAAACGCCGGAATACTCCCGGCTACAGAAACCGCAGCCGCATTTGCGGCGTCGTTCCCGGACGGGAGAAGTATCCCGTAAAGCAAATCACGGCGGGAAACGCGGTCGCCCTCGCGCAGTCCCATCGACGTCCCCTCCACGCGTATCGCCAGGGGATCCACGGTGAATTCGCGGTCGGGGTCGCCTGCCTCTATCGTGAGCAGCGCCGTCATTATCTTCGTTGTGCTCGCCATCGCGCGGCGTTCGTCTGCGTTCTTTTCGTAGAGCACCGTGCCGGTCTGCGCTTCGATAACTATCGCACTGACCGCCGAAATTTCTTCCGGCGCCGCAGCCGCGCGGACTCCGGGAATGAGCGCCAGAGCCAGCGCTGCAGCTGCCGCCGTTAAATTTTTTAGAGCCTTCATTTCTGCGTCCTCCTGATGAAAATATTTCCATCGTTAGGTTGCGCAGAAATTCACTTTTTATTCAGCGTCCTCGTCGGAGCTGTCGGAAAGCTGGTCCTTTTTCTTCTTGTCGCCGACAAAGCCCTTGACCTTCTCAATAAGTCCGGGGAGCGCGTCGATAACGCCCTCCATGGGGCTTGTCTTGCCACCAAGCTCCATCAGTTTTACGTCGCCGTCGCGGCTGATGACGATGAACGCAACCGGCTTTACGGTAACGCCTGCGCCTGCGCCGCCCGCGAACTTCTCAGCCGCCTGGGTAGGGAGATCGCTTCCGCCGGAAGCAAATCCGAACGACACCTTGGAAACCGGGATTATCGTGGTTCCGTCGGGGGAGGTTATCGCGTCGCCGACGATCGTATTGACGTCCACCATCTCACGGATCTTCTCCATGGATACGCCGAGGATACCTTCAATTGAATTAGACATATTAAAACTCCTTTCAGGATATCTTTGTTTACTTTCTGAGTTTATCCACCGCCCGCGCTGTTTCCTTGCGCGAGAGGTAATTTCTGACCAGCCTGCCGACCACCCAGAACAGGAATGCCAGCGCCGCGATCAGCGTAAGACGCGCCGTGAAAACGCATTCCGTCGTGTTCTCCTCCGACATGAAATCCACAGACACGCTGTACCTGGGCTTTTTCATCGTTAAACAGCCCTCCAGGAACGCTTCGGCGGCGCCAGCCGCTGCGCTCGTCCTGCCGTAATTCAGCGCCGCCTTTGCCGCGTCGTCGCCGCCGCAGACTATGTTAAGCTCAAATCCGCTGACACGGGTGGCTTTCAGAAGCCGCCGGAGCGGCGTGTTCAGGCTGTTCCATACGAGCTTCACAAGCTCCCAGATATCGCTGAGCGTGAGCTTCTGGCTTTTCGGGGCGCTCTTCGATTTCTTTTTCCCGGAAGCTCCGGAACTTGAAGGGTCGGAGTTCCCGACCTTATGCGGCGTACTTCCGGGATTCGCAGGCGATTCCCCGCCGGAGCTGTCCGCGCCTTCTTCCGCCTGCGCGGTGTCCTTTGCGGCGGTCTTGGCGTCGCGCTCGGTCTTTTTGTTGCGGCGCTTCTGCTTCTTCGTTTTCGCCGGGATACTCACGAATGTGATGAAAAACCAGTTTATTTTCAGCCGCAGGTCGTCGGAATATTCAAACCTGACCTTCACCGAGGTCATGAGCAGTATCATTATGAACGCGATCACCGCACCGGCAATGATCCAGCCCATCGCATCACCTCCGAAAAGTTAGCCGGACGCTCAGTCAGAGCCGCCGAAGTTCATCTCGTCGTACTCGTCAAGATCCATCTGGTCGGTGCTGTCCGGGATAGTCGGCAGCGCGCCGAGATCCGCAAGCCCGAAGCAGCGCAGGAAGTTATCCGTCGTCTTATAGGCTATCGGACGCCCCGGAAGGTCAAGTCTGCCGTATTCCTCCAGCAAATCGCGCTCCACAAGGCTGTTCACGACGCCGGAGCTGTCAACTCCGCGCACCTGCTCCACAAAGCTCTTCGTGACCGGCTGATTATACGCCACCACCGCCAGTACTTCAAGCGCTGCCTGTGTCAGCGGAACCTGTCTGCGGGTCTCCAGAGCCGTCTTGATATACGGCGCGAACTCCGGCTGGGTCATCATCTGGTAGCTGTCGCCCAGGCGGTTTATGCGGAACGCACTGCTGTTTTCGATGTACCGGTCGTTCAGTCGGTCAATCATTTTCAGCACGGTTTCCTTTTCTATCTGGCAGGCGGCGGACAGCTTATCCGCGTCGATCGGCTCGCCGCAGGCGAAAAGCACCGCTTCTATTACCGCCATTCCCTCGCTGAATTTCACTGCTCCGCTCCCTCCGTTTCCGTGGTGTTTTCTTCATGCTTCTCGTCGTCTGCCTTTGTGCGCAGGCGGACGCTGCTTCCGTCCGGGGAGATGTATATGCGCCCCTCCTTGGAAAGCTCCAGTATCGCCAGGAACGTGGCAACCGTGCGGGAGCGCGGCTGTCCCCTGTACAACTCGTCCATCTTCACGGTGCCGTTCCTGCGCAGGCTCTTCAGCACCGCGACTATTCCGGTGAACACCGTGACATAGCTCTTCGCCACTATCGGCTTTATCGACCGCGGACGGTAGCTTGCCTTGCGGCGCGTGCGCTCGTTAAGCGCGCTGTACGCCAGCATCAGCTCCTCCGGCTGATGTATCTTGTGATACGCCTTGTCGATCTCTATCTCCATCGGTTCGCGGACAAAAACGACATCGCCGAGATAGCGCTTTTTCAGGCGCTCAGCCATTATCTTACAGAGGGCGTATTCTATCAGCGCGCCCTGCAATTCCTTTTTCATCTGCTCGGCTTCTTCCTTCGGGAGCAGCGCCGCGGATTTTATCATGATGAGCCGCGCCGCCATCTCCAGGAATTCCGAGGTTATTTCGAGGTCAGCCTCCGACATTCTGTCGAGGTAAAGCATGAACTGATCAAGCAGAATGCTTATCTCGATATCCTGGATATTCAGCTTGTGCTTCTGAATCAGCGACAGCATGAGATCCAGCGGTCCCTCGAAAATTTCGAGCTTGAAGCTAAGTCCTTCCATCACGCAAGCAGATTAACAAACGACGAAGCCTTATCCAGCAGCCAGATAATGCCATTGGACGCCGCGCCTAAAGGCAGGTCGAGTACTCCGAACACCAGGAGCGCAAAGAATACCCAGTAAATGATCTGCTGGTTCTTCTGCATGAAGTAGACCGCCTTGCCGGGCAGAAAGCTTGCCAGGATATTGAATCCGTCGAACGGCGGGATGGGCACCAAATTGAACACGGCGAGGTAAATGTTTATCTGCACCGTGTAGTAAAGTCCGAGGGCTACGTAGAACGAAGCGTCGCCGGTGCCGTAAACAAGCACGAGCTTTTCGGCGATCAAAAGGACGTATCCCAGCAGTACATTCGCCAGCGGTCCCGCGAGAGATGTCAGGGCGAGCGCAGTGCGGGGCTTCACCTTGTTGCAGCGGCGTATATCCACCGGGGTAGGCTTCGCCCAGCCGATACGGCAGATGAACATTGCAAGCGCTCCGAACGGGTCGATATGCGCGAACGGATTGAGCGTAAGTCTGCCCTGGCGCTCCGCGGTGTCGTCGCCGAGTATCTTCGCCATAAGTCCGTGGGCGCACTCATGTATCGGGAATACCACGAAAATTATAACAAGCACCGAGAACACCGATAGTACGCAGCTTATGACCTGCGACTGAGTGGGATTCCCGGAAAATATCAGGCTGAATATCTCAAGTAATGGCCCTCTGAACATAAAATCTCCTTAAATTACATCATATGCGCGTCTGCGCATGCACTTATCCAGAATATACACCTTTTATTATACCGCATATCGTACTTTTTTTCAAGTAGCCAGGCAAAAATAATTGCGCATCTTCACGGAAAATGCGCAGTTGTGTTATAATTTTCAGATAAACGTCACTTATTCTGCGATACGGCTGAATCGGTACTCCGCGTCCCCGCCGGGAGTCTGGACAGTGTAATAAAGCTCGTCGCTGTCCTCGTCATAGTGCACCTCGATGAGCTGCTTTCCATCAGTATTGCGTACGATTATCCCGCCGGAATTGCGTTCGAATTTCAGCGGTTCGCCGGCGGTATCACCTGCGGACTGCGTGAAACGGTCGTCGGTTATTTCAATAGTGACGGGAGCGCCGTCGATCTCACAGCTCCAGTTTCCCTTTATTTTGTCCATGCTGATGGAGCGGCTGCACGCCGTCAGCATAAGTATCATAGAAAGCGCGGCTGCGCTGAGTAGCTTTTTCATTTCGTATCTCCTGTACAATTAAAGTTCCTCGGATATTGTACCACATTCAGCACGGATTGTCAAGAAATCCCGCGCAAAACAAAAACCCCGGAAAAATCCGGGGTTACAGCTTGTCGAAAAAGTATCTTTTGCCCGCGAAGCGGGCATTTGAAATCCATTTTTTGACCCAGCTTTGCCGGGTCAAAAAATACTTCTATCCGCGCAAGTGTGCGGTTTGTCGGCAAAGCCGACAAACCGTGCGCGCGGCGTGGATGTTCGGCGGAAAAGTCCCAACGGGACTTTTTCGACGGTCTCAAACCCCGGAAAAATCCGGGGTTAAATGTTCTGATATAATCTGATGATTAGCCCTCAGCTGTTACAGCCTCAGCAGTAGCGGAAGCCTGTGCGGTAGAAGCAGCAGCGTCATCGTTTCTGATGAAGATGAACTTGTATGTTACATCGCCAACAGCAACGCCGTATGCGAGAGAGTCAGACTCCTCATCGTAGTAAACAGGGAGCTCAACACCGTCAACGTCAACAGTGATGCCGTTCTCGGTTACAACATAGGAATAGGTACCCTCGGAATTTGCAGCCTTGCTGGAGTAGCTGTTCTCATCGATAACAACAGCGATGATCGCTTCCTCAACAGTTGCGTTGGTAGAAGCAGCAAAATCAGCAACGTTCATTGTGTCAGTGCCGTTATTTACAGCTGCGAGGATCCAGGAGCCGTACATCTTGGTTGCGTCGAATGCAGCAGCCTCTGCGGTAGCAGCGGTGTCAGCCTCAGCGGTAGCGGAAGCCTGCGCGGTAGAAGCCTCAGCAGTAGCAGCAGCCTCTGCGGTCTTAGCCTCTGCAGTGGAAGCAGCGTCAGCTGTGGAAGTGGAAGATACAGTGCTGGAATTCTCGGAAGAAGTATTGTTGTTGCTGCATCCTGCGAAGGAAAGAACAGCAGCGGCAGCTACGACAGCTGCGGTGAACTTTGTGAACTTAGTCATAGTGATTTCTCCTCGTCAATATATATCTCTTTTATTCTCGTTGTAAAGTTTTGCCACAAGGCGCTTTTCACAACATTAGGGATTATAGCACATGACTATCAGTTTGTCAACCGCATTCACACCAACTTTGGTGAATAACACAAAGTTTATCAACTCTTGTGCAAAAAATACTGTTCATTTTACAGATTTATGAAATGAAACAATGTAACCGTTTACAATTAACAGATGATTTACAATCCTGTAATTTACTGTCCATAATCATCAGGTCTGGGATTGTTTCCGCGTTTCAGAACTGCCGTTTCTCCGCTGTCCGTCACGGTGAGTGCGTCGGCTGACGGGTCGTATGTCAGCGGGACTGCATTTCCGGAAGCGTCCGTGATCTCCGCGCCGGCGTCGGTTATGCGGTAGGTTAATGTGCTCCGCAGCTCGTCGCCCTCGATGACATCAACGCCCTGGGCGGTGAAGTTCAGTATATATTCTCCGGAGATCCCGTTCTCATCTGCAAACTGCCAGAACTCCTGACCGTTTACAGATATCGCGCTCCATGTGCCGTAGATCCAATCGGCGATGTATGTCATGCCGTCCGACTGCAGGCCCTGCTGATTTCCCTGGCGCGGATTTTCACCGCGCCGCATCACGACTGTTTCTCCGCCGGTCGCAAAAGTCAGTGTATCCGCGGACGGGTCGTAGGTCAGCTCCGCCCATTCGCTGCCGTCCTCGTCGTAAATCACAGCGCCGCCGTCGGTTATCGCGTAGGTGAATTCCCAGTCAAGCCCGCCCTCGCCGCTTGTAATGGTGCAGGAATCCTTGTCGAACGCCATCTGTCGCTCGCCGTATATCTCATTCGCGTCGGCGTACGACCAGAAATCCACGCCGTTCACGCTGATGACGCTCCAGGTGCCGTATATCCAGTCCGCTATGTATCCGCCGGGATTTTCAGGCACTGTGGTTTCCGCCTGCGGAACGGTGGTTTCATCGTCCGCCTGCGTCTGTTCCGGAGTTGTTTGCGGCACGGAGTTTTCCTCCGTCGGGGCGGCAGGCTCGGTTGATAAAATCACGTCCGTTGTAGGGAGCTTGTCGGTTTCGGAGCTTTCCGGCAGGCTGGAATTCCCGCTGCACCCCGCAAGCAGGACAGAGCATGCCAACACCACGGCTGTCGCATATTTTTTCATGAGTTACCCTCCATTTTCATCGTTACATATAGTAAAAGCTTTCCGGTATATTATAGCACACTTTCCAGGACAATTCAACCAGAAAAAGGCACCCGCATGTATTTTTCCGGAAACGCCGGAGATAATATCCCGTAAAATCCACAAACAGAAAGGAAAATCTCAATGAAAGACATGTTTTGCTTCCAGTGCCAGCAGACCGCCCATAACACCGGCTGTAACGGAAAGGCGGGCGTATGCGGCAAAAAATCAGACACCGCGAACCTCCAGGACGATATCATCGGCGCTCTTATCGGCTTATCCCGCGCCGCGAGATCCGGAAAGCCCACTGAACAGACCGACGCGCTGGTTGAAAAGGCGCTGTTCACCACGATAACCAACGTAAATTTCAACAATTCAACAATAAAAGATATCCTCGCCGAGATCGAGCAGGAAAAGCGCCGGCTATGCTCCGGAAATATCGGGAATTACCCTATGGAAAGACTCTGGGACGGCGACGAGAATATACGCTCGCTGAAATCCCTTACGCTGTTCGGACTTAAAGGAATGGCGGCATACGCCTACCATGCACGGGTGCTCGGTCACACCTGCCGCGAGGTGGACGACTTCTTCTACGAGGCGCTGTACCACCTCGGCGAAGAGGAGCCGCAGGACGTCCTGCTGCCGCTGGTGCTGAAAACCGGCGCAGTAAATCTTAAATGTCTGGAGCTTCTCGACCACGCGAACACCCAGGCGTACGGCGACCCTGTGCCAACGGAAGTCCCGCTGACTATCGAAAAAGGTCCGTTCATCGTTGTCAGCGGTCACGACCTGCATGACATGAAGCTGCTTCTGGAGCAGACCGACGGAAAGGGCGTGAACATCTACACACATAGTGAAATGCTCCCGGCGCACGGTTATCCGGAGCTGAAAAAGCACACACAGCTGAAAGGAAATTTCGGCACCGGCTGGCAGAATCAGCAGTCGGAATTCCACAATATTCCCGCGCCGGTGCTGTTCACTACCAACTGTATCATGCCCCTGCGTCAGAGCTATTGCGACCGTATTTTCACGACATCCGTCGTATCCTACCCGGAAGTGACCCACATCGGCGCGGACAAGGATTTCACCCCGGTCATCAGGAAGGCGCTGGAGTGCGGCGGCTACGATTCCGACAAGGAAATGACCGGAATGAACGGCGGACACAGCGTCATCACCGGATTTGCGCATAACGCCGTGCTCTCCAATGCCGACAAGATAATTTCGCTTATAAAGTCAGGTAAGATACGTCATATCTTCCTTATCGGCGGCTGCGACGGAGCTTCGCCCAGCCGGAGCTACTACAGCGACTTCGCGCGGCTCACTCCCCCGGATACGCTTATTCTGACCCTCGCCTGCGGCAAGTACCGCCTTAACGACATGGATCTCGGCACCATCGACGGGATCCCGCGCATTCTCGACATGGGTCAGTGCAACGATTCCTACAGCGCTATCCGCGTCGCAATGGCTCTGGCGGAGGCTTTCGGCTGCGGAGTCAACGATCTTCCGCTGACGCTGGTGCTCTCCTGGTACGAGCAGAAAGCCGTGTGCATTCTGCTGACGCTGCTTTACCTCGGAATAAAGAATATTATCCTCGGTCCGACAGTTCCGGCATTCGTGTCACCAGCGGTACTCGGTGTGCTCCAGGAGAAGTTCTGTCTGCGCGCCGCGACTACACCGGAAGATGATCTTAAAATGATAATGGGATAAGACTAAAGGGCGGAGAGAAACTACTATTTTTCGCGCGAAGCGCTATCGAAGTTTTCGGTCCAACCTCTCATTCACGCCTTTAATTCGCTTCGCTCACGGCGTGAACGCTTCAAAAGGCTGGCGGGGGCGGGGCAGCGCCCCGCGACTCCGCACGAAGTGCGGCATTTACGACAACAAAGCGCTAAAGGGGTGTGGGCTGGGGCAGACTAAGCGAAGCGTGTCTGGGAAACGAAGAGTTTTCCCCCACGGTTTCTTTAATTTTAACTGCCAATATGACTTTTTCGACAAGCCAAGGGCAGAGATTTCTCCGCCCTTTTTTAATATATTATATTTTAATAGTATATCACGCGCGGTTTCTGCGCATTATCCCGCCGATGGCAGAAAATACCGCAAAGCACAGGATATTCACGCATACGATACTTGCGCCGCTCGGCGTACCGAATTCATACGAAATCACCATGCCGGCGATAAACGTCACGACGGATATCACAGCCGAGCATATCGTAACCGCCCGGAAGCTCTTGAACACCCTCATGCTGCACAGCGCCGGGAATATAATCAGACTGGAAATGAGCATGCTTCCCATCATACGCATGCCGATAACAATAGTCAGCGCTGTCAGAAGCGCTATCAGCATGTTGTACATACCCGCCCTGGTTCCGGTGGCTTTCGCGAAATTCTCGTCAAAGGTTATCGCAAAGATCTTCGTATAGAAGAATATGAACAGAACCAGGACAAGCAGCGCCAGCACAACGCTTATCACAACATCGCCCTCGCTTATCGCCAGGATACTTCCGAAAAGGTAGCTGTCAAGGTCGCTGTTCATTCCGGAAAGTGAGACCGCCATAACGCCAAGCGCCAGGGCGCCCGTGGATATCAGCGCGATTGCCGAATCTCCCTTGATACGGCTGCTTCCGGAGATCCTCAGCAGCAGGAACGCCGCCGCAATAACCACCGGCACTGCCACTGCCATAGGCGCCCAGTTCATCACCGCCGCTATAGCAAGCGCACCGAAGCCGACGTGCGAAAGACCGTCGCCGATCATGCTGTAGCGCTTCAATACAAGACTGACTCCCAGAAGCGCGGCACACAGCGAAACCAGTATTCCCACCAGAAGCGCCCGCATAAGTATCGGAGTACTTATAAACGCGGAAATTATATCAGCCATTTCCGGCGCCTCCTCTCATGAAATCAGACGACTTGTCATCCAGGAACTCCGCCGGAGTTCCGCAGAACCAGCTGTCATGCCGCAGGCACAGAATTTTCGTTGCCTGCCGGAGCGCTGCGGATATATCGTGAGTTACCATGATTATCGTAACTCCGCTGCGGTTTATCCCCTTTATCAGGTCGTACATCTCCGCTGTGACCATGGGATCAAGACCAGATACCGGCTCGTCCAGCAAAAGCAGCTTCTTAGTCGCGCAGAGCGCCCTTGCAAGCAGCACCCGCTGCTGCTGTCCGCCGGATAATTCCCGGTAGCAGCGCTTTTTGAGGTTCGTTATTCCCAGGCGCTCCATGTTTTCCGCCGCCATCCTGCGTTCGCGCTCAGTATAGAACGGACGTAATCCCATTGAGTTAAGGCAGCCGGATATTACTACCTCCCCCACGCTCGCCGGAAAATCCTGCTGCGCGCCGGTCTGCTGCGGAAGATATCCTATCTCGCTCCTGCGAAGCCCGCCGCCGAAGCTTATAGTGCCGCCGACCGGCTTTTTCAGCGACAGAAGCGACTTCACCAGGGTGCTCTTACCGGAGCCGTTTTCGCCGACAATGCACAGATAATCCCCGCTGTTCACAGTGAAGCTGAGATCCTTTATGACCGTCATATTTTCATAAGACAGCGCCAGGCTGTTCACTTTTATGAGTTCTTCCTGCTCCATATCAATTCACCAGTACTCTCTCCAGCATCTGTTTATTCCGCAGCATCAGTGAAACGTAGGTTTCTCCCGCCGCCAGGTCGTCCGCCGAAATATTATGGCAGGTGTGGAATTCCACCACGTCCAGTCCGGAATCCTGCGCGAGGACGTCCGCCAGCTTTCTGCCGGAAAGCTCTATGCAGAACACAGCCTTCACCGCGTCCGGCTGCTCCAGCTTGTCAAGCAGGAACGTCACCGTCTGCGCAGACGGCTCTGTTTCGCTGCCACAGCCCGGAAACGCCGCGTAATAGTTAAGTCCGTAATTCTTGAAGAAATACAGCAGCGGGAATCTGTCGCCGAATATGAAATACCGCTTCTCGCCGTCCAGGAGCTGCCGCAGCTGCTCGTCAACGTTATCTATCTGCGAAGCGTACATCTCGGTATTCGTCGCAAGCTCCTCTGAATTGTCCGGGAAAAGCTCCATCGCCTTTATCCCAAGCGCCCGGACGATCGCCGCCGCATTGTCCGGAGAAGTCCATACATGCTCGTCGTATTCTTCGTCATGCTCGTCCTCGTTGTGGTCGTGCTCGTCATGCTCGTCCTCGTCATGGTCGTGCTCCCCTGCCTGCATGCCCTCGGACACTTCCTCGTCAAGCAGTGAAACGGCGTCCGTCATACGGAACGTATTTATATCCGGAGCCGCCTGTAACACGCTCTCCACCCACTGGTCGGATTCACCGCCGTTATACACGAACAGGTCGCAGCCGGTTATCTCCACGATATCCTTTGCGGAGGGATCGTAGCTGTGGCTCTCCTGACCAGGCTTGAGCAGCATTTTTACATCAGCGGTATCGCCGAACACCTGCCGCGCGAAATCATATGCCGGAAATATCGTCGTTATTACAAGCGGCTTGTCCGCGTTCCCCTCAGCGCTGCCGCCGGAGCAGCCGCACAGCGACGCGCCGAGCGCCAGGGCGGTCAGCGCCGCAATCATCCTCTTTATCCTCATTTGTTCTCCTTTTCCTTCTGTTCAAGCTCGTCCAGCTCTTTCTGGCAGCGGTCGCACAGTCCGTAGATGACCGTCCTGCCGACGTCCACCGAAAAGCCGTGCTCTTTCTCTATATGCTCCTGCATCTCTTTCATGAATTCGCAGTCCATGTGTATAAGCTTCTGGCAGCGGTCGCATTTCAGATGAAAATGCGAACAGCACCTGCGCTCGTCCATCAGCTGGTAGCATGCGCCGGAGCCGTCCCCGGTGAAGCGCTTCAGCACTCCCTGGTTTGCAAGTTTGGTAAGCGTACGGTACACAGTCGCCTCGCCGACGCTCACCTCTCCGCTGGTTATTATCTCCTTCGCAG
>CAKSHT010000040.1 GCA_934457235.1 uncultured Oscillospiraceae bacterium | reverse complement strand
GGATACCACTATCATGGCTTCCACCGGAGCGCAGTGCGACCACGTCAACCACGTTTCAACGCAGCTGCCGTATGCGCTGACGGTTGCTGGCGTGTGCGTAGTCGGCTACCTCATCTCCGGTTTTATCCAGAATGTGTTCGTGGTGCTCGGCATTTCTGTGGTGCTTATGCTGGGACTGCTGTTCCTGCTGAAGGCTCTGCTCGGAAAAAAGCAGAAGTGAACTGAATAGCTCTTCCGGGAGGTCGTTGTGTGCGACCTCCCGGATTTTTGACCATGCAGGAATATTTCGCCGAAATTTCAGAAAACACTTGACAAATCATGCGGAGGGGTGTATAATCTCATTGTACGGATATTTCCGTGCAGCAGATCAATAAATGCGTTGATGGGTGCGGTTTTCCGCCACATGTCGAGTCCGCTTTTCCAGAGAGCTGCCGTCTGGTGCAAGGCAGTAAAGCATCCGCGTGTGATCCGCCCGAAGCAGACAGTCTGAACCCCGGCGTATAGCGAGACAGCCCCGCCGGATATTAAGATCGTACGGATTTCCACCGTTATAGGGAAGTGCATTGATGGATGTACAGAGGCTGATTTTGGCTTAATACTATGCCCTCTTACCACCCGTAAAGAGGGCATTTTCTGTTTTAGCTGCTCCTCTGCACCCGCAAAGCCGGAAGCACACCGGCGGAATAATCGCCGCACAGCGGCAGGAGGAGTTTTTTATGCTGACATTAGACAAGGTTTACAAGGCATCACATGTTCTCAAGGAAGTAATCAGGGAAACCGACCTCATCAAGGCTCCCAAGATCAACAAGGACTGCGATGTTTACCTCAAGACCGAGAACCTCCAGGTTACCGGTTCGTTCAAGGTACGCGGCGCGTACTTCAAGATCTCCCAGCTCAGCGATGAGGAGAAGGCAAAGGGCGTTATCGCATGCTCCGCAGGTAACCACGCACAGGGCGTTGCCCTTGCTGCTTCCAGAGCAGGGATCAAGTCCCTTATCTGCCTGCCGGACGGCGCGCCGATTTCCAAGGTAGAGGCTACGAAGTCCTATGGCGCTGAGGTCTGCCTGGTAGATGGCGTATACGACGACGCATACGCAAAGGCGCTCCAGCTGCGCGACGAAAAGGGGTACACCTTTATCCACCCGTTCGACGACGAGGACGTTATCGCAGGTCAGGGCACAATCGGTCTTGAAGTACTCGAACAGCTCCCGGACGTTGACGCTGTCGTAGTTCCTATCGGCGGCGGCGGACTTATCTCCGGCGTGGCTTTCACCATAAAGCAGCTCAACCCGAACATCAAGGTTTACGGCGTCCAGGCTGCCGGCGCTCCCAGCATGGTCAATTCCATAAGGGACGGCAAGATCGAGCGTCTTGACGATGTTTCTACCATCGCAGACGGAATCAAGGTCAAGGAACCCGGTCAGCACACATTCGACATATGCAGTAAGTATGTTGATGAAATAGTTACAGTAACGGACGACGAGATCGCAGCCGCTATCCTGGCTCTCATTGAGCAGCAGAAGCTCATTTCCGAGGGCGCTGGCGCCGTTTCCGTTGCGGCTACCATGTTCAATAAAATCCCCGTAAAGGGCAAGAAGGTAGTGTGCCTGGTTTCCGGCGGTAACATTGACGTTACTATCCTGTCCCGCGTCATTCACCGCGGTCTTGTCAAGTCCGGAAGAACTGCACTGCTCAATATTGAGCTTATGGACAAGCCCGGTCAGCTGCTCGGCGTTTCCAAGATAATCGCCGGACTTGGAGGCAATGTTGTCGGCGTACACCACGAGCATGTTGGCAACTCCGATATCAACGGCTGCTACCTGCGTATTGAGATGGAAACAAGGAACTTCGAACACCTCAATCAGATCAGAACGGCTCTGACAGAAGCCGGTTTCAAGATAATCGACTAATTGAAAAGGAGAACAACAATGAAAGACGTTCACACCAACAATGCACCCGCAGCCATCGGTCCCTACACCCAGGCAAAGATCGTAGGAAACATGGTATACACCTCCGGTCAGATCGCGATCGTTCCTGCTACCGGCAATCTCGCAGAGGGCGGAATCGAAGCGCAGTCCAAGCAGGTCTGCGAGAACCTCAAGGCAGTACTTACCGAGGCTGGTTCCGACCTTACAAAGGTCGTAAAGACCACCTGCTTTCTGCATGATATCAACGACTTTGCTGCGTTCAACGCTGTTTACGGCGAGTACTTCACCACAAAGCCCGCACGTTCCTGCGTCGGCGGACTGAGCCTCCCCAAGGGCGCTCTGGTCGAAGTTGAGGTAATCGCTGAACTCTGATAAACGCATAAACAAAAAATCCGCTGTAGCTTTACAGCGGATTTTTTTACGTAGGCGGTATGATAACGATTTTTCTATGAAGTTTTCTGGCATAGTCTATCGTGTATTTCGTTCCGCCGGGTTTTCCGTCGAAAATCGCAGTCAGGATATCGCACAGCTCAGCCAGCGCCCTGTCGCGTTTCAGCATGCAGTCCCTGGTGTACGTTTCCGAAATGCACAGAACCTTGTCGCACTGCGCCAGAATATTCTGATATCGCCGCTGGTCTGCGGCATTCCATTTCAACTCCTGCCCGCGGCAAGGTATAACCGCTGTCAGCTTTACTTCCGGGTGAGTTTTTCTGAATTCCAGTACAGCCTCGGCACACCAGATATCAGCACCCAGCGCCATTCCGGTGAAGAACTCAGCCGCACCGCCCTCATACAGCTTGTTCACAGTTTCGGATATTCTATGCAGCAGGTCAACGCACATAGGATCATCTTCACCGAAAAATGGAAGCTTCTGCGGGCGATAACCCGTAAACGAAACTCTGTACATATTTCCCCTCCATATGAATGATACGATAATTGTACCACATAACCAGGGAAAAATCAATACCTAAAATGATACAATTTAATAAAAAGGGAAATGCGCGCGCACTTCCCTTTTTGTTATTCTGTTTCTGTCAACGGAGAGAAAGCTGCGGAGATGTGCCGATATATGCATTACCGACTTTTCCGGCAGTCCCGGAGCCGCAGAAATCCCAGCTGCCATTTCTGAAATCTGACAACGAGGGGATATCGCTTACATCGCTGTAGTCGCCTTCAATGTAAGTAACTCCGACTACCTGACCATATTCAACGAACATCTCAATGAAAGCGTTCTGAACATCGCATGTGGTCGCCATGTAATCTATGTACTTGTCGGTGTTGTCTGTTCCATAATCTGAGCTGAAGCCCCAGTGATCCTTGCCGTCAGCCCAGTTATAGGTAGTACCGTCGTCGTCGATCTGCCATACGCCGTCAGTTACTATAATCATGATATCAGCGGAGCCGGTGAAGCCCTGATCCATCATCTCACGGTATGAAAGGAATGAGGTGGTAAGGCTGCTGATATTCGCGGCGTTGATGTTCGCCATTATAACATCGTTAGAAGACGATGGGGAGTTCTCTTCGAATCCTCCGTCGATAACGCCGAAATCGCTGTCGATGTCGTCTGAAATTCTCCCGGCAGAATCACGAATGATTTTTATAAGCGTGTTCTTATCTGCAAGGTCATTATAATATGCAGCAAGATCGCTCAGAATCGTCTGAATAGCTTCATCATCTATGCTGACAGACTCCGGGTGAACAACTGTATATTCGCTGCCGGGCTTGGGCGCTATTTCGCCGGAAGCCTCGTCAAATGCCATTGTTACGCTCGCCTTGCCGTAATCCGCATGCTCAACGCCGATAGTATAGGAAGCGCCCTTGCCGTTGGGGGCAATAGATACAAGCAGCTTTCCGCCTGCGATCATGGAAGCGTCATCATCGCCAACAATTGCGGCAGCGGTATTCTCATCGACCGTGATTTCAAAATCACCGGTCACGCATGGATAGCCGAACACCTCGGTTTCACCGAGATTCCTGTAGTCAGCCCTGAAGGTGTATGTACTGCCATAATAGCTGCCGTCGGATATCGTCAGCATTGCAGTACCCTCAGAAGCGGAAACGCCCTTGACTTCGTATCTGAAATACTCAGTGCCGTCCATTGTAAATGCTGCCGCGGTGTCCAGTCCGTTGGAAATATATCCAAGGCGCAGTATCTCATCAGTTACACTGCTCTCATCGGACAGATCTTCGCCGCATACCAGTGAAACGCCTGCAAGCGAATTGTCGCTGTTCATGTAAAGCTCTACAGATACAACAGTGCCATCGTATCCGCTGCCCTTTGCGGTCTCCAGGCTGTAAAGGGCGCTGTTCAGTGAGCTTTTTATAGTTGTGGCGTCTTCCTCGGTTATCTCAGCTATGTAGGACATGAATTCGTCATCGTCCATCACAACCTCAATGACTGCTGTGCCAAGCTCACAAACATCATCTGCGCCAAGATCCATTCTGACGGTCATTCCATTGAACTCAACGCCCATAACGTTGGTCTTCCCGGAAGTATACTTGTAGTCAAAGTCCTGGAAAACCTTCTTGGTGTTCTTGTTTATCTTCTTGAGCAGACCAGAGAAATCGTACTCCACGTCGCTGCTTTCGCTTATTAATTCGCTCCAGTCCTGCGCCGGGAATTGATATTCGATCGCCTTATCGCTCATTCCAGGGAATATCAGCGTGAATGTGCCGTCCTTTTCATAGCGCATCTGGGCTTCGCCGAGATTATCGCTGCCGGAAGTGAGCTTCATGCTGTATTCAAGCACTTCATCGCTGGCTCTTTCAGCAGATGTCAGCTTTAATTCTGAAATTCCGCTCATCAGTGCGTTGAAATCGTTCTCGCTCAGACCTGCGGCAAGCGCATCCTGCTTCAGACTATTGAGTGCTTCTCCGTGAAGCTCAACATTAGTGCTGATGGTATATTCAAGCCCGGTGTTACCCAGTAACGAATTCAACGCAGCCGCCGTATATCCGAGCGGATTGACATCCACGCCTGCATTATCGACCTGCACGGAATTCAGCGAAGAAACCATACTGCCAGCGGAAGCCGCCGCCTTTTCAACAGCCTCGGTGCGCTCGGATTCTGAAAGACCCGTAATGACGGAATGCGCATAACCCGCGTCGCCCATCAGCAGATGAGAAACCGCCGCCTTATTGCAGCTATATGCGACAACTCCGGCACCGGCAAGTACTACGACTCCGCCAGCCACAGCTATCACCGGGATATACCAGCGCGACTTCTTTTTCACCGGCTGCACCGGAGCTGTATAAACTGGCGCTGAATAGCGGTCGCCCTGGGGTATCTCCGGATTCTGTACTGGAGTATAGGGCTGTGCGGGAGCAGAATTTGCTCCATCTGCCGCACGGTAGTATTCGTCCATCAGAGTGTCAACAGCATTATCGGATTTATTGAGCTGAACTGGCTTCGGCTGCACCGGCTCCTGCGGGATATAATTACCCTGCGAAGCGGTAAACTGAACCGCGCCAGTCTGCGGGAATCCCGTACCCTGGGCGGGAGCAGACTGTACCGAAGCCTGCTGTACAGCACTCTGAACCGGAACGGACTGCGGGATGTAGCCCGGAGCCGCCGGAGTCTGCGCTGCTTCCTGGGGGACTGCGGTATTCTGAGCCGCTGCGGGCTGTACCGGTGTTTCCTGCGCGGTATCAACAGCGGCCACCTTATGTCCGCAGTCACCGCAGAACTTTGCGCCTGGCGCTAAGCTTGCGCCACAATTTTCACAAAACATTGCAATCTCCTTTTATATCTTCACTAAGCTGTATAACAGCCAAACCTTATGCCGTGAAATAACACAGCAATGCGGAAAAGTCCGCAAGACAATTATAACATAACAATCAATTTTTGTCAATCAAAATATGGAAAGAAAACAAGTTGTGCAGTTCTTCACATATCCTTTAAAATTATAATAGGAATGGGCGGGCAGTTCGGACGGTTCACGAACGGCATTTCAATGACAGTGTATCTGTTGCTGTCAATGGTCGGAAGATATTCCAGTAGCGCGTCACGCTCCTCAAATCCGGTTTCCCTGCCGTAATAGATTATGAGAGTCATTATCCCGCCGCTTTTAAGCAGCTTCATTCCCTTTTCTATCGCCGGGATACTTGTGGACTTGTTGGTGAATATATTGTGGTCGCCCTTGGGCAGCCACCCGAAATTGAATGTTATGCAGGATACCGTACCCTCCTCGCATACCTCGTCCATCTCGCTGTGGCTTTTAAGCAGGACGTCGGCGCGGCCGGACATTCCGTTGGCCTCAAGAAGCGTCCGGGTACTGTCAACTGCGTCCTGCTGGATATCAAACGCCGTGACATGTCCGCTCTCGCCTACCAGCTTCGCCAGGAAAAGCGTGTCGTTTCCCCTGCCTGCGGTCGCGTCGATGCAGATATCTCCCGGCTGTACCTTCTCCTGTATGATTTTGTGGATTATGTTAAGTGCGCTGAAATGCTTTCTGGGATCCATCTTGTCCTCCTGGATTTAATATAGTATATTTATTATACCACCGCACGGCTTTTTTGTAAAGCGGATTTCCACCAGCCTTGACAAATTCCGAGTTTGAGTATATAATATGTAACGGTAAAAATATAAGAACAAGGAAGGAATAACTATGTACGACCATTGGGCAAGCGTCTGGGGGAATGCGATATCTATAGGCGAGAACCGCCCGGAAAGCTACAACAAGAACCTTACGTTCCGCTATCCCATCTACTCGCAGTTCGGCGGAAAGGCTGTGCGTCTGACTTTCGATAACTACTGCGGAACAGAGCCTGTCACATTCGACAAGGTGACGGTATTCATAGACGGAAAATTCTACCCCATAACATTCGGCGGCAGATGCGCAGTTACTATCGGCGCCGGGAAAAATACGGTATCCGACGAGCTTCCCTGCACTATCCAGCCACAGAGCCTTATTACCGTAAGCTTCTATTTCAGGGAGTTCACACTGCTCCGCTCCGCGGTATTCACCAGCGGTCCGCTCACCGAGGGATACTATGCGATCGGCGACATGACGGAAACCGAACTCATTCCCAAGGAGATTGAACGCGGGATAAGCGTAATTTACTTCCTAAGCAACGTTTCGGTGCTCACACCGGCGGATAACCGCACTGTCGTATGCTACGGCGACTCAATCACCGCGCAGGACTGGCCGGAATACCTCACCCTGCGCTGCAACCGCGAGGAAAAGCTGCACACCGCGATAATCCGACGCGCCGCAAGCGGAACAAGAATGCTGCGCGAATACAACTGCATCACCTACGAGTCATACGGACTTATGGGCAAGAAACGCTTCCAGCATGAAGTCCCGACGGACGGCGCGGATACGGTAATTATCCAGCACGGAATAAACGACATCATACACCCCGTCGGAACAGAAGTCAATCCGTTCCGCCCGATGAGCGACATGCCCACCGCCGACGAGCTTATAGAATGCATGAAATATTACATCAGCGAAGCGCGTCAGTTCGGCTATAAAGTGTATGTCGGAACGCTGCTCCCGATCGAGGGCTGGAGAACTTACGCACCGTTCCGCGAGGTGATCCGCACCCAGTTCAACGATTGGATACGCACTACGAACCTCATCAACGGCTGCATCGACTTTGACAAGGCTCTTGCCGATCCGGAGCGTCCGACACGCATGCTTCCGCAGTTCGACAGCGGAGATCACCTCCATCCGAGCAAAGCAGGCTACAAGCAGATGGCAGATATAGTCCCCGGTGAAATTCTTGTATAATATTGACCACCCGCGCTCCGTTGAGCGTGGGTTTGTGCGTTATATACAATTTTTTTTCGAAAAATCAGCAAATCAATACAAAACCTATAAAATTAATATGATTGCTTAAAATCCTATTGACAAACTAGTGAATTGATGATATAATACATACCATAAAGCCTATAGGAAAGATAGGCAAATGTCAGGAGGCGGAAAAATGAGCGCGATATTTACAACACTTCTGCGCAGGAACTTCCGCTTCGGGCGAATGTGTAAGCTTTCGGGCGAGGATTGACTGGCATATCACCGGTCGTCCGCAAATCTGAAAGCACACGGAAAGTCTAGACAGACCGCCCGAAAGCAAACGGAGCAAAGCTCCAGGTGAACGACCGAATAATGAGGTGAAGCAATGATACGTCTGGAGAACGTTACCAAGACCTACGTCAACGCCGGTAAGAAATTCAACGCGGCGGACGACGTAACTCTTGAGATCAATAAAGGCGAGATCTTCGGCATAATCGGATTTTCCGGCGCCGGCAAGTCCACGCTGGTACGCTGTATCAACCTGCTGGAACGTCCTGACAAGGGCAGAGTCCTGATAAACGGAAAGGACATCACCGCACTCCGCGGCGCTGAGTTACGCCGTCAGCGCAAGAAGATCGGCATGATATTCCAGCATTTCAACCTGTTCTCATCGCGGACAGTGCTGCAGAACGTAATATTCCCGATACGCTACAGCGGAATGAGCCGCGCCGAGCTGAACAGCAAGGCAATGGAGCTTCTGGAGCTTGTAGGTATCGCCGACAAGGCAGGTGCCTATCCATCAGAGCTTTCCGGCGGACAGAAGCAGCGCGCGGCTATTGCAAGAGCGCTGGCAAGCGATCCGGAGATACTTCTCTGCGACGAAGCCACATCTGCTCTCGACCCGCAGACCACCGAGTCGATACTGAAGCTTCTTAAAAAGCTGAACGCGCAGCTGGGACTGACCATCGTGATGATAACCCATCAGATGAACGTCGTAAAGGAAATATGTACGCGCACCGCCGTAATGGAAAACGGCAAGGTCGTTGAACAGGGCGATGTGTTCGAGATATTCGCGAACCCGCAGCAGGACGTAACACGCTCGTTTGTTGACACGACCTCCTGTCTCAGCGGGATCAATACGCTTATCGAGGACAAGTCACCGCTTGTACAACTGAAGCCGGGTCAGAAGATACTCCGCTTCAAGTACCTTGAAAGAAGCGCATGCGAGGCTCTTGTATCCACTATTTCCCGAAAGTTCAACATTGATCTCAACATCATTTTCGGAAGCATTGAAATAATCGGCGACAATCCCATCGGCGGGCTGGTCGTTATCGCAGACGGCAAAGAGGACGATATCCGCGCAGCCGTGAAATACCTCTGCGATATAAATGTCGGAGTGGAGGTGATACTAAGTGCGTGAATTCTTTGAAAACCTTATGCCGCATGTAATCCCGAAGCTTCCCGACCTGTGGAAGGCGACCCTGGAAACGCTCGCAATGACCGGACTTTCGGCGTTGTATATCCTGGTGATAGGAATGGCGCTGGGTATCCTGCTCACAATCACAAAAAAGGGCGGACTTGCAGATAACGCCGCAGTATACCGCATACTTGACGTCATCATCAACCTGCTGCGCTCCGTTCCGTTCATAATCCTGCTGTTCCTGCTGATACCGTTGACGAGAATAATCAGCGGAACCTCCATCGGCGTTGCCGGGTCAATCTTCCCGCTCATCGTTGGTACGGTGCCGTTCTTCTCACGCCAGGCGGAAGCCGCACTCGCAGGAGTCAATCCCGGACTTATCGAAGCCGCACAGTCAATGGGCTGCTCCAGGGCGGGCATAATATTCCGGGTGTATCTCCGCGAGAGTATCCCGGCACTTTCCCGCGGTATAACGATAACTCTCATCAATCTGGTGGGACTTACCGCAATGGCTGGTGCTGTCGGCGCCGGCGGACTGGGCAACTTTGCTTACGTCCAGGGCGTGCAGAGAAACAACTACGACATCATCGTTGCCGCAGTCATCGTACTGGTGGTTATCGTACAGATAATCCAGATCGCAGGCAACATTATCGCAAAGAAAACAGAAAGATAATCCGGTCAATGGCAGCGACGCCGACCGAAAATCACAACTAAACATAACAAATAAAAAGTTCAAAGGAGAACAAAACAATGTCTATCAGAAACAAGATCGCACTTTCCCTTTCAGCAATACTCGCAGCGGTATCCCTTACCGCATGCTCCGGAAACACTGCTTCTAACGACAGCAGCTCCAACGCGGACAATTCAAGCGCTTCCGAAAATTCCGGTGCGGCTGACAGCTCCGCCGCAGACGATTCCTCCGCAGCAGAGAGCGAAGTAAGCTACTCCCCCGAAAATCCCGTAACCGTAAAGATCGGACTTACCGGCAACGTATACGAGGACATCTGGAACCCAATCAAGGAAAAGCTCGCTCCCGAGGGAATCAACATTGAGTACGAGCAGTTCACAAGCTTCAATATCCCGAACAACGCGCTCAACAGCGGCGAGATCGACATGAACGCATTCCAGCACCACGCTTACTTCAACAACGAGGTCGCTACAAACGGCTACGATATCACAGCGATCGGCGATACCTACATCGTTGCAATGAACATCTACACCTCCAAGGGTATCACGATCGACGACGCACTCGCTTCCACCGAGACACTCAAGGTCGCAGTTCCGAACGATGTTACCAACGAGGGCAGAGCACTCAAGCTTCTTGAGAGCGCAGGCTTCTTCACCATCGACCCCGATGCAGGCGCTTCCCCTGAGATCAGCAACATCACAGAGTACAAGGTTCCTGTTGAGTTCGTCGAGGTAGACGCAAACCTCGTTTATTCCGTTATCCAGGATGTTGACCTGGCAGTGATCAACGGCAACTACGCACTCGACAGCGGTCTGACTGCTGACGATGCTATCTTCAAGGAGAGCGAATACGCTGACAACAGCTACTACTGCCTCATCGCAGTACGCACCGAGGACGCAGAGAACCCCGTTTACAAGCGCATTGTCGAGGCTTATCAGTCCCAGGACACCATCGACATCTACAACAACGAGTTCAAGGGATTCTTCGTTCCCGCATGGACTTTAGGCTGATATAATCAAACACTCCGGAACCGCGCATTTACTGTGCGGTTCCATTTGAAGAAAGGGAGAAGAACATGCAAGAGCTTCTGAATATTATAAAGGACCCCGCAAGAGTTAAGATAGGCGGCATCGAGGACAAGTACCTTTCCGATACTCTGGGCAGACTAAAGGGAACTGCCGCAGCGCTGGTGTTTCCGGAATCCACTGAGGAAGTAAGCGCCGTTATGAAGTACGCTTACGCCAACGATATCCCAGTTACACCCCGCGGCGCCGGAACAAATCTGGTAGGCTCCACCGTGCCCCACGGAAACGGCATAATCCTTGACCTCTCGCTGATGAACAGAGTTCTGGAGATAGACGAGGATACGTTCACTGCCGTTGTTGAGCCGGGCGTTGTGCTCCAGGATTTCCAGAAGCTCGTTGAATCCAAGGAGCTGTTCTATCCTCCGGATCCGGGCGAAAAGACCGCGACCATCGGCGGCAATATCTCCACCAACGCCGGCGGAATGAGAGCCGTAAAGTATGGTGTAACCCGCGATTACGTGCGCGGACTGGAACTCGTCCTCGCTGACGGCCGCGTGATAACCGCCGGAACAAAGAACGTCAAGGATGCCAGCGGGCTTTCGCTGAAGCATCTTATAATCGGCTCCGAGGGTACTCTCGCGGTAATAACAAAGTGCATTCTGAAGCTTGTTCCCAAACCAGAGAAGTCACTTTCAGTCGTAGTTCCGTTCGCTGATCTGAACGCAGGTATCGCCGGAGTTCTCAGCATAATCCGTGCGAACGCCAACCCCACCGCTATCGAATTCACTGAGCGCAGCGTAATTGAGCTGGGCGAAAAGTTCACCGGACTTAAATTCCCCGTTCCGGAAGCAGGCGCATATATTATACTTACTTTCGACGGACGCGAGAACGAAGTGCTGAGCAGCGCGGAACTTGTGAAGTCCGTCGCAATGAAGGCGGGCGCACTGGATTACATCACTCTCGACGATCCCGCAAAGGCAGCGGATATCTGGAAAGTACGCGGCTGCCTGGTAAAAGCAGTGGAAGCAGTCAGCGAGCAAGAGCCTGTTGACCTGGTAGTGCCGATAAACAGGACCGCGGAGTTCATCCGATTCGTGCATGAAACCGAGGCAAAGACCGGCATGCAGATGGTCGCATTCGGACACGCCGGCGACGGAAATGTACATCTTTGCATCGTACGCGGAAACCGCACCGAGGAGCAGTGGACAAAGGAGCTCCACGAGAACATGACGACCGTGTACAACTACGCATATTCACTGGGAGGACTTACCTCCGGCGAACACGGTATCGGCATTGCAAAGCGCCCATACTTTCTTTCTGCGACCGCTCCGGATAATCTTGAGGTAATGCGTTCCATCAAGACCGCGCTTGACCAGAAGCACATACTCAACGACCATATATCCTATCTTAAATAAGAGGTGCACAATGACTCAGCTTTCTTCAAGGACCGCCGGATTCACAGATTCCGTTATCCGGCGCATGACCAGAATTTCAAACCAGTACGGCGCGGTAAACCTGTCCCAGGGCTTCCCGGATTTCATGCCCCCGCAGGAGATACTTGACCGCCTGGCGCAGGTGACAAAAGAGGATTTCCACCAGTACGCAACGACATGGGGCGCACAGGATTTCCGCGAGGCAGTCGCAGCAAAGCAGACGCATTTCATGGGCTACGACATCGACCCGAACAAGGACATCACCGTAACCTGCGGAAGCACAGAAGCCATGATGGCTGCAATGCTTTCCGTAACAAATCCCGGTGACAAGGTCATCGTGTTCTCGCCATTCTATGAGAATTACGGCGCTGACGCTATCCTGTCCGGCGCTCAGCCGATATATGTACCGCTGATCCCACCGGAGTACAACTTTGACGCGAACGTTCTTGAGGACGCGTTCAAGCAGCACCCGAAAGCGCTTATCCTGTGCAATCCGTCCAATCCCTGCGGTAAGGTTTTCACCCGCGAAGAGTTACAGATAATCGCGGATCTCGCCGAAAAATATGACACCTGGGTGATCACCGACGAGGTTTACGAGCACATCGTATACGAGCCGAACAAGCACATCTACTTCTCAACCCTGCCCCGCATGAGAGAGCGCACCATCTGCTGCAGTTCCCTTTCCAAGACCTACAGTATCACCGGCTGGCGCCTGGGCTACGTAATCGCGCCGCCAGATGTAAGCGACAGAATACGCAAGGTGCATGACTTCCGTACGGTAGGCGCTGCGGCTCCTCTACAGGAAGCGGCAGTCATAGGTCTGAGATTCGGCGATGACTACTACAAGTGGCTCCAGAACAAGTACGCCCACATGCGCACGCTGTTTCTGGACGGGCTCGACCGCATCGGCATAACGCACAATGTTCCCCAGGGTGCATATTACGTTATGGTGGACGTATCCGAATTCGGCTACAGCAGCGATCTTAAGCTGTGCGAAGCGCTGGCTCAGTACGTCGGCGTAGGCGCAGTTCCTGGCTCCAGCTTCTTCAGAGAGCCGGAAAACCGCTATATCCGACTGCACTTTGCAAAGCAGGATGAAACGCTTAACGCAGCTTTGGAGCGCCTTTCCGATATCCGCCAAAAGCTCCCCAGAGAATAAAACGAAGCCCGGCGTGGAAAAGCGCCGGGCATTTTTCATCTTTTCATTTCGGGGTGGAGTTTGTAAAACTCGTGCTTGTCATCGTACATTCTGCTCTCCGCGATACGCACCAACTCGTCCACGGAGCTTACGCCGTCGCGCCATACGAATCCGATGGAAGCCATCGGCACGTTCATTTTCTGAATCTGCTGATGAAATTTCACCGCTTTGTTGTTGAAATCCTCATATGAAATATTGTCGCAGAGAACGACAAATTCATCGCCGCTTATCCTATAGCAGCATTCCGCACCGAAGTTCTGACTGAGCGCCTCTGCAAAGCCGGTTATCAGCCTGTCGCCCTGTTCGTGTCCGAATGTGTCATTAGTGTATTTCAGGCCGTTGACGTCCGCGAAAAGCACCGCAAGCGATCCTCCGCGTTCCTCAAAGCTGCAGCAGAAATTATTGTAGCAAAAACGGCTGTGAAGCCCCGTCAGCGTATCGTAATTGCAGTAGTACTCAAGCGCTTTCTGACGGTGCAGCTCTGCGACATAATCATCGTGGATATCGCGTACATAAAGCATTATGACCGGATTGTCCACCGAATACTCAATACTGGGTATCAATTCCATATATACCCATCGGAACTGACCGCCGTAATTCCTGCGGTATCTCAGCCGCAGGCACGCACGGCTTTCCCTGAAGCGCTGCTTCATACGTTCCGGATCAACGAACTCTTTCAGCGCGGCTATATCTTCATGATAGATATAGCCATTGTCTATCATGTTCTGTATCCAATTCGCGAAGTTCTGGTCATAGCCGCTCTCGCAGGTCAGCTCGCCTGGATACGCTTTGATGACCTCGTGAGTTTCATGTGCGAGATCCACCTTGAGTATCTTATGGAAGCACTGGGACAGCATGCGCAGGGCATCGTTTATGTTTCCGGTCTGGGAGTCGGATTCTTTCCATGTGTAGACCGCCCAGGGGCTGCTCTCAGAAAAATCGTGTGGGAGAACGATCTCCAGCCTTACCCACTTGCGTGAATCGCCTATTTTCCGCCGGAAATCAACTGTGATACGCTTGCGCTTGCCAAGGACCTCGTTCAGGATATACTCTCTGTCAGTGAAGCGCTGATACTGCTCGATATCCTCATCGGGAACAAGCCCGGTGGAAACCACCAGCTTTGAATATTCATATATATTCTTCGCTGCCAGACAAGGCTTCTCCTCATCAGTATCAAGAATCTTGACAAATTTGTATTCCCCGGTAATTATGTTGACCCAGGCAATTTTATAGTAATCCTCCCAGAGGATCTGTTCTACCATGCGAATATCAGCCATGACCGCACCTCTATTCTCTGTTTGATGAGCGGCAAATCTGCCGCGGGTTCCGACAGCGCTGCGCGATAAGTATATGAATACCCTATTTAAATAATTATCGGCAGAATTTGTCCGGAGTTTAGTGTTTAGGGCTTAAATAATTGATTTTTGTCTATTCAGACAGTTTTTTATCGCATAATTATGTACGCTGCCTTACTTAAAAGATTTTTTTAGAAAACCCCTTGACAAATCATATACGCTGTGATATAATATATACACGATGTGTTCTGCAAGATTTCAGTCAAGGCACTGTATATTGTATGTTCTTTGTTATATTTTGGTTTCAGCATTTGGAGAAATACCCAAGTGGTGAAGGGGCTCCCCTGCTAAGGGAGTAGGTCGGGAAACCGGCGCGAGGGTTCAAATCCCTCTTTCTCCGCCAAAACCACCGTATTATTACGGTGGTTTTTTGTTATATATCTTGCTTCAGATCACGTTTGATATGTATCAATTGATTTATCAGCCATATCAAATAACAATAGCTAAAAATCCAAAATGCCATTGACACAAGATTAAATTTGTGATATAATGTATTTGTGACCTCAGTTGATGGTCATAGCTGTTGAAAGAGTGCAGTCACCCCATGGGTGCTGCACTTTTTTCTTTCCAAAACATATCGTGCAATTTCCAAACAAGATAATTATAAAGGCAACACCGCACAATTAACGGCTAAAGCCTTTGCTAAGCGACGCATTCGGCTTACGCAACACTTGCTTGCATCTTTTCCGTCATCTTGCACAAATTTCGCTTGACGGGCGTCAGCCCGCCTGCGCTCAATTTGTACTATCTGACGAAAAATCGAGTTTTGCCAATAAGCGAAGCGTAATATTGGCAA
>CAKSHT010000039.1 GCA_934457235.1 uncultured Oscillospiraceae bacterium | reverse complement strand
GTATAGTCCTTAGCGGAGCCGGTCGCTGTTACCTTGATGGTATCGCCGGAGCGTACAGCCTTTACAGTCAGCACTACGTTGCTGTCAGCATCGTAGATGGTAGTTTCAGCGGACTTGCCGTCCTCAAGCTGGTAGATAACGATGTCAGCCTTATCGCCGTAAGCGTAGGTGAATGCGCGCTCGAAGTTACCGTAAGCCATGATGCTGTTCGGTTTAGCGAGTACAGGCATTTCGAAATAGTTGTTCTTGGTGGAGTACCACTTGCCGCCCTCGTATACCTTGCCGCTCTGGATATCGGTCCAGTTGCCTGCGGGTACATAGAAGTCAGCAATGCCCTCTTCGTTGAATACCGGAGCAACCAGCAGGTTGTCGCCGAGCATGTACTGACGGTCGAGGGACAGGGTAGCGGGATCGTCGGAGTATTCCATAACCATGGCTCTCATCATCGGAACGCCGGTGGTGTGTGTCTTGTGAGCCTGCGTCCAGAGGTAAGGCATCAGCTTGCCCTTGAGCTTTGTCCAGTGGCGGAGTACGTCGCAGCTCTCCTCGTCGAAGTTCCACGGAACGCGGTAGGAGCTGTTGCCGTGCAGTCTGGAGTGAGAGGACATAAGACCGAATGCGCACCATCTCTTGTAGAGGTCGGGAGTACCCTGAGCCTCAAAGCCGGAGATGTCGTGGCTGAAGTAGCCGAAGCCGCTCATGCAGAGGGACAGACCGCCGCGGAGAGTCTCCCACATGGACTCGTAGTTGGAGAAGCAGTCGCCGCCCCAGTGTACGGGGAACTGCTGACCGCCTACTGTAGCGGAACGCGCGAACAGGCAGGCCTTGTCCTTGCCGTAGAATTCCTCAAGCACTTCGAACACGCACTTGTTGTAGAGATAGGTGTAGTAGTTGTGCATCTTGTAGGGATCGCTGCCGTCGTAGTAAACAACGTCCTTGGTAGGGATACGCTCGCCGAAGTCGGTCTTGAACGCATTTACGCCCATCTCGCAGAGTGTGCGCAGCTTGCCCTTATACCACTCGCATGCAGCCGGGTTGGTGAAGTCAACGATAGCCATACCGGGCTGCCACATGTCGCCCTGCCATACACTGCCGTCCTTGGTCTTGAGGAAGTAGCCGCCCTTTACGCCCTCATCGAACATGGAGGAGCGCTGTGCGATGTAGGAGTTGATCCATACGCAGATCTCCAGACCCTTTGCCTTCAGTCTGTCGAGCATAGCCTTGGGGTCGGGGAACATTCTCTTGTCCCATGTGAGGTCGCACCAGTTGAATTCCTTCATCCAGAAGCAGTCGAAGTGGAATACCTCCAGCGGGATATCGCGCTCAGCCATACCGTCAATGAAGCTGGAAACTGTAGCCTCGTCATAGTTGGTGGTAAAGGAAGTGGTCAGCCACAGACCGAATGTGTAAGCCGGAGTGAGTGCGGGCTTGCCGGTCAGCGTGGTGTAGGTGGAAACTACGTCGGTCAGCTTTTCGCCGCCGATAACGAAGTATTCCAGGTGCTCGCCCTGAACGGAGAAAGCCACCTTGGAAACTGTTTCGCTTGCAACCTCGAATGTTACCTTCTCAGGGTGGTTTACGAACACGCCGTAGTTTCTGGAAGATACATAGAACGGAATGGACTTGTAGCTCTGCTCGGAGCTTGTGCCGCCGTCGTTGTTCCATACCTCGACGGTCTGACCGTTCTTAACGAAGGTGGAGAACTTCTCGCCGAAGCCGTAGAGGTTCTCGCCGACGGAGATGTTCAGCATCTCGCGCATTACGGCGCCGTCAGCGGTCTCGTCGTGGGAGAAGAACGGCTTCATCTGGTCGTTTGCCATGCGCTCGTTGGTTTTCCACTGATCCTCGGTTATGTATGAGGTGGTGCGCCAGCCTTCCTTGGTGAGGAGCTTGTCGTTGTAATAGTACTTGATATCCCATGCGCCGCCCTTTGCGACAACTACCTTTGTGTTGCCGGAAAGAAGCTCGAATGCGCCGTCAGTTTCCTTGATGACGGGCTTGAAGTTCTTGTCCTCGTTGAGGTTGAAGTCCGGGGACTTATGTACTCTGCCCTTGTAGTGGTCAATGGAAACCTTGATGGTGTTCTCCAGTGTGGAAGTGAATGTGATCTCAAGAACAGGGCCGCCAAGTGTCATGCCTCTGTTGCCGATCCACTGGTTTGTGGCAAGCACGTTGATGGAGGTCTCATCTGCTGTTACCTCATACATCTGTGTTGCGTAGTTTACGCCGTAGCCGGGCTTGTTCAGCCATAATCCGTCTGCATACTTCATTGGTGTAATCCTCCGTGAATTATTTCTCCGTGATGGGCGGGTAATCGTTTACACACCCGATGTTCTTATTCTATCATACTTATTCCAAATTTTCAAGGGGGTAAGCAATATTTTTTTATGTTTTGGGAAAAAGTTTAAATATTCTTAAAAAAGGCTTGAAATTTATGTCGAATCGTTTTATAATATAAAATGTGATATGGTAAATATTATATGAATACTATTAAATTGGAGTGGGGAAAATGAGCGGGGCAAATAACAGATTCGATATTCTTGACCTGCGTATCGACAAGTCATTGAAATACAAGGCGGCTGCGTTTTCAGGCGCGTTCATGCACCTGACGTTCCTTGTGATATTCTTTATCATAAAGCTGTACACCATGGCGATATTCAATGTTTTCAGCGTTACACTGTACATAGTTATAGGCGCAATATGCATCAAGGACAGCTTTGAAAGACGCGCTCTTGCATGGATACGCGTGATGTACTTTGAAATAAGCGTACATGCGTTCCTGTGCACGCTGTTCCTGGGCGCGGATACATGTTTCTTCCTGTATACGATGATGACGATACCGGTGGTGCTGTACTATCTGTTTCTTACATGCAGCAATGACGTGTTCAAGCGCTGGACGATAATTTTCACGCTGGTTTCGCTGGCGTTTCTGACGGCGGGACTTCTTACTGACCATCTCTGTACGCCCGTGTATTACGCTACGCGCCGCGAACTCGAAAGATGCGAGGTGGACATGATACGCGCGGTCAATATCGTATTCAACCTTGTTCTGCTGTTCGGATTTTCAACGCTGTTCATTATTGAGATACATTCCCTTATCAAGAAGCTGAATGAAACCAATGAGCGCCTTAATTTCACCGCAACGCACGACGCGCTGACCGGGCTGTACAACCGCCACAGCCTCAACGGAATGCTGAACGAGCTTAAGGACAGCAGTGAGCCATTCTGCATAGTGATGGGCGACATTGACGATTTCAAGAAGGTAAACGATAATTACGGACATGAATGCGGCGATATCGTGCTGAAAACCGTTGCGCAGACCATCATTAACGG
The DNA here is from genome assembly GCA_934457235.1 of uncultured Oscillospiraceae bacterium. GTDB lineage: Bacteria > Bacillota > Clostridia > Oscillospirales > Ruminococcaceae > CAG-115. The sequence continues at coordinate 12,535 of CAKSHT010000039.1, read as the reverse complement.
ACTGCCGGAGAATGCCATCGCATGCCGCTGGGGCGGCGAGGAGATACTGATGATAATGCACGGCACAGCTGATGAATGCCTGCCGTTCATCAGCCGGATAAAATCTGGTATAAATTCGCTCGGTATCGTGTACGACGGCGGGGCGGTCAATGTATCAATGACATTCGGATTTGCCGAGAGCCGTGATGGCGGCACAGCCGTGGACGATCTGCTGAACACAGTAGATAAGCGCCTTTACAAAGGCAAGGCAAGCGGAAAGAACGTAATTATAGTTGACTGACATCAAGCGCCGGTTCGTGATTGAGCCGGCGCTTGATTTGAGAGGGATATATGGCAGTAATAAAGTTTATAAAAAAGGAAGCCGTACTTTGCATAGCGTTTGCGGCGGCGCTCATTTCAATGATATTCGTCCCGCCGAACGCGGATTACCTCGGAAACGTGGACTGGTCAACCCTGGGGCTTCTTTTCTGCCTTATGGCGGCGGTGCAGGGCTTCGGGAGCGTCGGGGCATTCCGTAAGCTGTCCGGAGCGCTGACGGGGCGCTTCCACAATACCCGTACCCTGGGCGCGGCGCTGTCGCTGATGTGCTTTTTCCTGGCGATGCTCGTGACTAACGACGTTTCGCTGATCACGCTCGTGCCGCTGACGATAACGATGTTCCGCGGACGCCCGGAGGTCACGGTGCGCACTATAATCCTGGAGACCGCCGCGGCGAATCTCGGCTCGATGGCTACGCCGATGGGAAATCCGCAGAACCTGTACATTTATTCGCATTACGAAATGCCGCTTGGAGATTTCTTCGGCACAATGCTGCCGCCTACTGTTCTGAGTCTGCTTATCGTGGTGGCTTCCGCGCTGCTTATTCCGTCGGAGCCGCTTGAAAAATCAACCCGGACGGAAGCCGCAGAGAACCCCCGCAAATTGCAGGTCGTACTTTTCAGCATTGCCGCAGCTGCCAGCCTGTGCACCGTTGTAAGGCTGCTTGACTGGCGTATCACGCTTGCTGTCACGCTGGTATGCGTTATCATTGCTGATTTCCGTGTGCTTGCGCGGGTAGATTACGCGCTGCTCGGCACGTTCGTGTGTTTCTTTGTTTTCGTCGGGAATATTTCGGCGATACCGGCGGTGAGGGAGCTTATAAGCGGGGCTGTGTCCGGCAAGGAAATGCTTGTCGGAGCGGCTCTGTCCCAGGTGATAAGCAACGTGCCCTGCGCGGTCATGCTGTCGGGATTTACGCAGAATGCCGGGCAGCTGATGCTCGGCGTTGATATCGGCGGACTTGGAACGCTCATAGCGTCCCTGGCAAGTCTGATATCTTTCAAGCTTTACTGCGCGTCCGACGGCGCGAAGAAGGGACGATATTTTCTGGATTTCACGGTATATAACTTTGTCGTGCTTGCCGTATTGCTAGTGGCGCAGTTCGGATTCAACGCGATTTTCGCGTGAGCCGCGGCGCTTGTCCGGCGGATTTCTGCATAATTCTGCAATTGCCTGCATATCCTGCAACGGGGTGATAGTATGGTGTACAGCTTCAACGATATCCGCTGCAAGGAGATAATAAACGTACGCAACGGGTGCAGGATAGGCTTCCCGGACGATATAGAGTTCGACAGCTGCACGGCTAAGATATGCAGACTCGTCGTGTATGGCAGGGCTAAATTCTTCGGGATCTTCGGCAGGGAAGATGATATCTGTATCAAATGGTGCGATATTGAGGTGATCGGAGAGGATACGATACTTGTATCATGTGATACGCCGTCAATATCACCGAGAAAGCGCGGCAAGGGATTGGGAAATTTGTTAAAATAGCCGAATAGAATTTTATTGAAAAAAAAGCCTGAATGTGATATAATATTCAAGTAAGTGTGCGGAATACTATGCACAAATACACACACGGTGCAGCCGTTCCGTCGGTGCGCTCACGCGTCCGGGACGTTCAGCCGTGGAGGAAAATCACTTTTATAAACCAAAATCAGGAGGAAAAACAAATGGCAGTAGTATCTATGAAGCAGCTTCTCGAAGCAGGCGTACACTTCGGTCATCAGACCAGAAGATGGAATCCTAAAATGGCTCCCTATATCTTCACTGAGAGAAACGGCATCTACATCATCGACCTTCAGAAGACCGTTAGAAAGCTCGACGAGGCTTATAACTTCATTCACGAAGTAGCTGCAAACGGCGGCGAGGTTCTCTTCGTAGGCACCAAGAAGCAGGCTGCTGATTCCATCAAGGAAGAGGCTACCCGCGCAGGCGCTCACTATGTAAATGCTAGATGGCTCGGCGGTATGATGACCAACTTCAAGACCATTCAGAGAAGAATCGCAAGACTTGAGCAGCTTCACACCATGGAAACTGACGGTACATTCGACCTGCTCCCCAAGAAGGAAGTTATCAAGCTCAATCTTGAGATCGAAAAGCTTGAGAAGTTCCTGGGCGGTATCAAGAACATGAAGAAGCTCCCCGGCGCTCTGTTCGTAGTTGACCCCCGCAAGGAGAAGATCGCAGTAGCTGAGGCTAAGAAGCTCGGTATCCCGGTAGTAGCTATCGTTGATACAAACTGCGACCCCGATGAGATCGACTATGTGATCCCCGGCAACGACGACGCTATCAGAGCTGTAAAGCTGATCGCAGGCGCTATGGCTGACGCTATCATCTCTGCTAAGCAGGGTACCGCTGACGCTGCTGAGGAGCAGGCTGCTCCCGCTGAGGACGCTGAGTAATCCATATACGGACGTTATACAAAAATTAAATAAAGGAGAACAAAAATGGCTAATATTACAGCAAGCGACGTAAAAGAACTTCGCGAAATGACCGGCTGCGGCATGATGGACTGCAAGAGAGCGCTCGTTGAGGCTGACGGCAACAGAGATGAGGCTGTCAAGATCCTTCGTGAAAAGGGCCTTGCAAAGGCTGCCAAGAAGGCAGGCAGAATCGCTGCCGAGGGTATCGTTAAGGCTAAGGTAAACGGCACAAACGGCGTTATCGTTGAGATCAACTGCGAGACCGACTTCTGCGCTAAGAGTGACAAGTTCCTTGAGCTGGTTGAAACCATTACCGATACTATCCTTGCTAACGATGTTGCTGACGTTGAGGCACTCAAGAACTGCACAGTAGCTGGCGGTTCTCAGACTGTTGCAGAATATATGACCGAGAAGATCGCTACTATTGGCGAGAACATGAATATCCGTCGTTTCACCAAGATGACTGGCACACTCGTACCTTACATGCACGATGGCGGCAGACTCGGTACACTGGTTAAGCTTGATACCGACAAGCCCGATGATGCAACCGTTCTCGCATGCGGTAAGAACGTAGCACTCCAGATCACCGCTCTGAATGCTCAGTATGTTTCCCAGGATGATATCCCTGCTGACGTACTGGCTAACGAGAAAGAGGTTCAGCTGGGTCTCGTAAAGACTGAGAACGCTCAGTCTGCTAAGCCCAAGCCCGAAAACGTACTTGAGAAGATCGTTGAGGGTCGTCTCAGAAAGTACTTCGAGGAAGTTTGCCTGCTGGATCAGAAGTACTTCAAGGACGATACAATGACTATCGGCAAGTACGTTGAATCTGAGGCTAAGGCTGCCGGCGCTTCTATCAAGGTTGTTTCTTTCGTTCGCTATGAGCGCGGCGAGGGTATTGAGAAGAAGCAGGATGATTTCGCTTCCGAAGTTGCTGCAATGGCAAAGGGCTGATAACTGCCTGAAGCAATCCAGGGCTGTCCGTAAGGACAGCCCTTTTGTGTTTATATCGGTTGAAGCAAATTGGCAAATACAGTAAACTTTTAATTAATAAAAAACAAGGCTGCCTTCAGGCAGCCTTGCGTATTTCGTAGATAGAATTACTTTCTGGTGGTCTTCTTAGCAGCGGTCTTAGCGGGAGCCTTCTTAGCCGGTGCCTTCTTAGCAGCAGGAGCAGCCTTCTTTGCAGGAGCAGCAGTTGTACCGGAAGCAACGTCGATATCATCGGTCCAGCTGTAGAGCTTACGCAGCTCAGCGCCTACCTTCTCAAGCTGGTGCTCGCTCTCGATGCGGCGGCAAGCATTGAAGTGGCTTCTGCCCATCTTGTTCTCAGTGATCCAGTTGCGGGCGAATGTACCGTCCTGAATTTCGTGAAGAACCTTCTTCATTTCTTTCTTGGTGTCCTCGGTGATGATGCGCTTGCCGATCTCGTAGTCGCCGTACTCAGCGGTATCGGAGATGGAGTATCTCATCATGCTGAAGCCGCCCTTGTAGATCAGGTCAACGATCAGCTTCATCTCATGAATGCACTCGAAGTAAGCGTTCTGGGGATCATAACCAGCCTCTACCAGAGTCTCAAAACCAGCCTTCATCAGGGCAGTTACACCGCCACAGAGTACGCACTGCTCACCGAACAGGTCGGTTTCAGTCTCGCACTGGAATGTGGTGGTAAGAACACCGGCTCTGGAACCGCCGATACCAGCTGCATAAGCAAGTCCGGTGTCGAGTGCTCTGCCAGTAGCGTCCTGGTGAACAGCGATAAGGCAGGGAACGCCTCTGCCGATCTGGTACTCAGAACGTACAGTGTGGCCAGGACCCTTAGGAGCGATCATGATAACGTCAACGTCAGCCGGGGGAACGATCTGACCGAAGTGGATATTGAAGCCGTGAGCGAAAGCAAGAGTCTTGCCAGCGGTGAGATTCGGAGCGATGCTCTGCTTGTAGAGGTCAGCCTGTCTCTCATCGTTGATAAGGATCATGATGATGTCAGCCTTCTTAGCAGCCTCAGCAGCAGTGTAAACCTTGAAGCCTGCGTCCTCAGCCTTCTTCCAGCTCTTGGAGCCTTCGTAAAGACCGATTATTACGTTTACGCCGCTCTCCTTGAGGTTCAGAGCGTGTGCGTGACCCTGGCTTCCGTAGCCGATGATAGCAACGGTCTTGCCATCGAGCAGGGACAGGTTGCAGTCTTCCTGATAATAAATCTTTGCCATTGTTTTGTATCTCCTTTTGAAGAATATTATACGACGCCTTTTGAGCGAGGTTATACGTTCAGACTCTTACGGCGGCTTCGCCCTTCTGCATCGCGATAGTGCCGGTGCGGACTACTTCCTTTATTCCGTAAGGACGCAGAAGCTCTTCGTATGTATCGAGATTCTGCTTTGTGTCGGACAGCTCTATTGTCATTGAGTTCGGGGAAATGTCCGATATCTTTCCCTTGGCTATCTCGGCGATGCTGATAAGTTCCGTGCGCTGTTTCTGTGTGCAGCTGACCTTTATGAGCACCAGCTCGCGGGTCACGGCGGAATCGTTATGCAGGGTCTTTACCTTGATAACGTCGATGAGCTTATTCAGCTGCTTTTCTATCTGTTCAAGCGTATATGCGCTGCCGTCAGCGACGATGGTTATTCTTGAAACTTTCTCGTCATCGGTCACGCCTACCGCAAGGCTGTCTATATTGAAGCCGCGGCGCGCGAAAAGTCCTGCGACTCTCGCCAGAACGCCTGCATGGTTTTCTACCAGTACTGAAATTGTATGCTTCATGCCTGCACCCCCGTCAGAGAATCGTCTTTTCGAAGTCCTCGACAGCCGCTTCAATGAGATATGGCTTGTCGGACTCCATCATGCGCTTGAATGCGCCGTCCATTTTTTCGGGGCTGTCCACGAGTTCGTTTGCAATGCCGTAGGCGTCCGCCAGCTTTGTGAAGCAGGGACTGCCGTCTATTGAAACCGCCATCAGACGGTTGTCGTAAGCTTTTTCCTGAAGCTCACGCACCATGCCGAGGTAGTTATTGCGCATAACGATGACTTTGACTGCGACGTCATGCTGAACAGCAGTCGCAAGCTCCATCATCTGCATCTGGAACGAACCGTCGCCGCATATCGCAACGACCTGTCTTGACGGGTCGGCAAGCTTTGCGCCGATAGCCGCCGGGAGCGAGTAACCCATAGTCCCCATACCGCCGGAGGTCAAGAAACGGCCGCCGTTGATGGTGATGTTGCGGGCAGTCCAAATCTGGTTCTGACCGACGTCGGCGACAACAACTGCGTCGTCCGGGAGGTACTTGTCCAGTGTTCTGATGAACTCCTTCGGATTGACGAAGCCTGCGGGCGCGGGCTGAATATCCTTGTCCTCGCGGTATCCGTCGAGCCAGCGCTTCCACTCATGGTGGTCAGCGCCGGGGGCTACAGCTTCAAGAAGTTGTCCCAGGACTAACGTCAGATCTCCTACTATCGGGATATCAACGTCCAGGTTCTTGCCGATCTCGGCGGGGTCTATATCAACATGGATAACTGTAAGATCATCGCGCTGCTCCATGGCAGCGATAGCACGGTCGCCGACCCTTGCACCCAGGAGCACCAGTGTATCACAGGAGTTCACTGCGGTGTTAGCCGACTTGCAGCCGTGCATTCCTAACATTCCGTAGAAAAGCGGGGAATTGGTCGGCATAGCGCCAAGACCCATCATCGTGGAAACAACGGGAATATCCGTATGCTCGGCGAACTTGCGCATCAGATTGACTGCGTCGCCGGTGAAAAGACCGCCGCCCGCGAGTATCAGAGGCTTCTTTGCGGCTGAGAGTTGTGCTGCCGCACGCTTTATCTGGTTGCCGTTGCCGGTGCTGCTGGGACGGTAGCTGCGGATATCAACTGTATCGGGATATTCAAAGTCTATCTCAGCCTTCTGCACGTCGAATGGAATGTCGATAAGTACGGGACCGCGCCTGCCGGTTCCTGCTATGTAGAACGCTCTCTTGAACACCTCTGCGGTGTCCTCTGGGCGTTTCAGCAGGTAGCTGTGCTTGACGAAAGGCTCTGCGGAGCCGGTGATATCCGCTTCCTGGAAAACATCGCGTCCGATCTGGTCGGAGTTGACCTGTCCGGTGATGATGACCATCGGTACTGAGTCCATATATGCAGTGGCAATCGCGGTGATGAGGTTCAGCGCACCCGGACCGCTTGTAGCTATAGCGACTGCGGGTTTACCTGTGATCCTCGCGTATCCGCTGGCCGCGTGACCGCCGTTGACTTCGTGGCGGACGAGGATATGCCGGATATCAGTTTTGTATAATTCATCGTAGAAAGGGCAGATAGCGGCGCCCGGATAGCCGAAAACCGTGGAAATACCCTCGGCGGCAAGGCACTCTGTCATAGCCTTAGCTACGGTCATGCGAACAGTACTCAATGCTGGAACATTCCTTTCATATGCCGCTTACATCGCAGCGCATAGTGAATTCATATTAATCGATACGCTATTATTATATCAAACAACGACCTTATTGTCAAGAGAATTATGCGATTTTTATACGCATTCCGGCGTATTTTGTGGTTAGTCGGGAGCAACATCAGAAGAAAACGCCCGATAATTATATACCGGGCATGAAAATATTGATTAATATGCTGTTTACAAGCATTCGCACGGGTTATAAACAGCGGTCATACAGCCCTTCCATCGGGGCGTTTGACGAAATATCCGAAGCTTGCCTTATCGGCGTCCCAGAGATACTCGTTGATGGTGCCTATCTCCTCCGCCTCCAGCGGATTCGGGAGAAGCGAGAAATAGCCGTAATAGCGCTCTCCGTCATATGGTTCAGTGTAAGTCACGTCCTCTGTGCTGACGATCTTCTGGATATCCTGCGTCGGGTCAAGCTCCGTCCATATTCCGTTCAGATATACTGCCACCCACATGTGTGAGCCGTCCGCGGATTCAACGCTTATCGCGGGGATCTCCTGGGCGCGGCACATCGTTACGAGCACGTTCGAGAAGTCCCAGCAGACGCCGGCGTGGGTATCGTACATGCTGTATTTGCCCGACCAGTCCTGGTTGTGATCGTCGCGATTTGAGTCGATGACTTCCGCGACATATTCGTCGTATGCAAGGTTATCCACTATCCATTCGTGCATCGCAAACAGCTTGTGCTCCGGTGTCCAGTCGGATTCCGTAAGCTCATCGGCAAGCTCCATCCAGCGCACGGTATCGCAGCGGAATGTTTCGTCAAACGGATAGCACGGGTAGCACAGCTGCTCGGTGGACAGGCTTTTCAGCGGATTTACGCTGTATTCGTCGATGAGTTGGTACAGTATTTCACGGCGCTCGGTAAATTTGCCTACTTCCTCCTCGTCATATGCCACGGAGCACAGCCAGGTGCTGTTTCCGTTGACGTAAAATGCAGTCTGTGCGCCGGGGAAATTTGCGCGGATAAAGTACAGCCCGTTAGCGAGCTTTGCCGTATTTATGAACGTCTTTCCGCTGCTTATTTTTATTTCCTTGCTCTTGGAGGAGTTGATGAAAATCGCATTGTCTACGGATATTCCGCCGTTCGTGTGGTCGTAGAAGCTGTAATACAGCTTCCTGCCCTCAACCTTTCCGATAAGCCCGTAGGACATTTCGGTATTGCGGTAGCTTCCGTCCGAGCCGAAGCCGCACGCCTTGTTTACGGAGAAATCGTACAGCCAGGGCAGGGCGCCGCTGTCTTTCTGGCGCTCCCCGGCGTACTCATACTGAAAGACGTCCGTGACCTTGATATCCCGCTGCGGGACTTCTATGGCTTCCTCCGCCATGGGTTCTTCGGTGGCAGCTGCGGGAGTCTGCGGCAGGCGCGGCTGCTCTTCCTCCGATGCAGTCAGGGAGCCTGCGTTGTTTGCTATAAGAATATCGCAGCCACTGAGCGACGGTAACATGCCCAGAAGCAGAACGAGCGGTATTATCTTGCTTTTCATACGGTGTCCTCCATATGTTGCGGGCGTTGTGACGCCCTTATTCATCGGCGGTGAACGCCGGTATCTGCTGTGTTATGCAGTGGATATTGCCGCCGCCTATGAGTATATCCCGCGCGTACACCGGAATTACCTCGCGCTCCGGGAAAAGCTCCTGGAGCTTTGCGCGCGCAGGCTCGTCGGCAGGGTCGCCGAAGAACGGCATGACAACGGCGCCGTTGGAAATATAGAAGTTCACATAGCTTGCCGCCAGGCGCTCTCCGGGAGTTCTCGTCGGCTGAAAGTCCATCGTGTCCAGTCCGTCGCATTCCTCGGCGGTGATGGTCACGGGCTTCGGGAGGTACAGCTTGTGCACCTTTATTTTGCGCCCCATCGCGTCTGTGGAGTTTTCCAGAATTTCAAGGCAGGAGCGGGACATTTCGTACTGCGGGTCGGAAGTGTCGTCCGTCCAGGCGAGAACGACTTCGCCGGGTTTCACAAACGCGCAGATATTGTCTACGTGCTCGTTGGTTTCGTCGTTGTATATTCCGCGTTCCAGCCAGATGACCTTTTTCGCGCCGAGGTATTCAAGTAACTTCTGCTCTATCTGCTGTTTCGTAAGGTCAGGATTTCTTCCGGCACTGAGCAGGCAGGCTTCGGTGGTCAGTATAGTGCCTTCGCCGTCGGAGTGTATCGAACCGCCCTCCAGCACAAAGCCGGAGGCGTCGTACATGCTCTTGTCATAGAGGTCGCAGAGTTTGCGCGCCATTCTGTCGTCCAGGTCCCACGGGAAATATAGTCCGTCCTCCAGACCGCCCCAGGCGTTGAAGCTCCAGTTCACGCCGCGAATAATGGAGCCGTTAGTGACGAATGTCGGCGCATAGTCCCGCGCCCAGCTGTCATTGCTGGACATCTCCACGACCCGGATATGAGGCGGGAGCATGCGGCGGGCGTTTTCGTACTGTTTGGCGCTGGCGCATACCGTCACCTTTTCGCTTTTCGCGATAGCGGTGCATACCTTCACGAAAGCCTTTCGCGCGGCGTACGCGCCGTACTGCCAGGAGTCAGAACGCTCCGGAAATATCAGAATGCACCCGTAATGCTCCGAGAATTCCGCAGGCATATAGAAGCTGTCCTGCTGCGGCGTTGTGTCAAGTACTCTCATTCAGTTACCTCTCGGTGATCTTTCCGTACATTTCGGGACGTCTGTCGCGGAACACGCCCCAGCTCAGCCGCATGTCGCGCAGCTCGTCAAGGTCGAATCTGTGGGTGAGGACTGTATCGCTTACGCGGTCCGCGCATTCAACGAGCGCACCGGTGTTGTCGGTGATGAAGCTGCTTCCGTAGAACGTAAGCGCTGAGGACTGGTCCTGGTTCTCGCTGTCGGGGGTTACGGTTTCGGTGCCGATGCGGTTAGCGGCTATCACCGGAACGAGGTTAGCCGCTGCGTGGCCCTGCATGCAGCGCTGCCAGTGCGGCATGCTGTCGCATTCAAGCACCGGTTCCGAGCCGATGGCGGTAGGGTAGAGCAGGATCTCCGCGCCCATGAGCGCCATGCAGCGCGCCGCCTCCGGGAACCACTGATCCCAGCAGATACCTACGCCTATCTTTCCGAAGCGGGTGTCCCAGACCTTGAATCCGGTGCCGCCCGGAGTGAAGTAGAATTTCTCCTGGTAAAAGTGATCGTCCGGGATATGCGTCTTGCGGTAAACGCCCATTACAGATCCGTCCGCGTCTATCATGGCAATGCTGTTGTAGAGCACGTTTCCGTCCTGCTCATAGAAGCTTATCGGCATCACAACGCCAAGCTCCGCGGCTACCTTGCCGAAATGACGTACCGCCGGGTTTTCGTCAACTGTAGAAGCCAGCTTGTAGCTGTCGTAGCGGCGCTCCTGGCAGAAGTACCAGTTTTCGAAAAGCTCCGGCAGAAGAATCACGTTAGCTCCCTGAGCCGCCGCATGGCGGACGAGCTGCTCCGCCTTTGCGATGGATCTTTCCGGAGTATCCGGCACTGACATCTGAATTGCTGAAACTGTAATTTTACGCATGAGAAACTCCTTTTCATTGAAATGCATACCCTGTCATATCAGAAAACGGCGCCGCAGCTGGGCAGGGCGCCGTTGTAACGATCTGTTTCAGATCAGTAATAATTATAGCATAATATGTGTGGTATGTCAAGTCGTGGAGCGAATGCGGAGTGTTATTACCGTACTGCCGAGAGGTGCTCTGCAATGTATTTCATGAAGTTTCCGTATGATTTTTCAAACTCAAGCGCCGGCGCTTCAACGGCGGTTTTGTTGTCAGAAGAATATCCTGCGGTGAGCGCCGTCATGCGCTCTGTGTACTCTGATTCCGCGACCTTGATATATTCGTCGCCCTCCAGGACAGCCCAGTTGTTGAGATCGTCATACTCAAAACCGCCCAGGAGCTTAATGCTCTTTTTACCGACCTTGTAGAAATTATCGAGCACATCGGTACTGGTTTCAGCGTTCGGGCCAGATGTGAACGGAACTTCGGCAGTGGTGTGGAGAATGTAGTCGGAGCCTTTTTTCAGCACCTCGAAATCAAGCCCGCACGGAGCGACAGAGCCAAGCTCGGTGATCTTCCCGCCGGACAGCCGATAGCATACGGCAGCATAGGATTTATAGGTCGGGTAGACCATAACGGCAAGCCAGTCATCGCCCATCTGATATGTGTAGAGGGAGATTTTCGGCGTCACCATGGCGTTGTTGGAGTTGATGGAATCCCACTTTTTGTCCCATTTGCGTGCAAGTCCCTCGCTGTAGACGGTTTCATCGTCCCGCAGACCGGCGGTGTTCAGAATATACCGCATTGGAGCGTTGCCTATCTGTGCGATCCTTCCCTCAACGAACGAAACTTCAACATGGCTGGCGTTTTCATGGGAGTCTATCTCGGAATCCAGCACCAGGCTTACGGAAGCGCCGCCTATCGGAACTTCATCGGCACAGGAGTAATCCGCTTTCAGCATATCGCGTGCCGCGTTGAAATCTATGTCCTCTGAGGTCAGAACCTTGCCGCCAATGTCGGTGGTTACGATCTTTATGGAATCAATGAGCGGCACTAACCGGACAAGCGTGTCGCAGCTGCAATTCTTGACTACGTTCTTACCAAGGCAGAATATATTTGCCTTGTCAGCGATGTCTATATCGATAGTGCTTGATTTGAACGTCCCGTCATAAGCAGTGTAGAGCAGTCCGTTGTTCTTGACGTCCAGCTTCGCCTTTACGCCGACGGAGAGCGTGCCGTTATTTATAACCGAACCGGAAACGCAGAGCGTTCCGCCTTTTACGGTAACGCTTCCTCCGTTTTCTATGTACAGCGTGCCCTTTATTTTGCAGCCGTTTTTCAGCACGAGCTTCTTTCCGGCGGGAACGACGAACGCTTCATTCTGCTTCACTACCAGCGTGTTTTTTACTGTTCTGTCGGATTGCAGGCATGCGGTATTCACTCCATAGGAGCTTGCGTATTCGGCGGAATTGCCAAGCCGTTTCATCGGAATATTCGCTGCCGATGCTGAAACCGTGATCATCATTGCAGCAGCAAGAGCTGCTGATATGGAAATTACCCTTTTCATATTATAACCTCGCTTTCTGGAGCTTTTTGCCCCTCTGTTACTAAAACTAAATTCAGCGGGAAAGTGTTGCAGAAATATGAAAAAGGTGCTGCAAAAATTGCAGCACCTGAGACCGTCGAAAAAGTCACTAAAGTGACTTTTCCGCCGAACATCCGCCCTGCGCGCACGGTCTGTCGGCATAGCCGACAAACCGCACACTTGTGCGGATAGATGTATTTTTTGACCCGGCAAAGCTGGGTCAAAAAATTGATTTCAAAAGCCCGCTTCGCGGGCAAAATTTACTTTTTCG
>CAKSHT010000038.1 GCA_934457235.1 uncultured Oscillospiraceae bacterium | reverse complement strand
CTCCGTTCTCTTATCTTGAGGGCGCGGACGCAGTATCTACCGCAACTCCGCTCGTATCCGACGAACTTCCGTCGCTGCTTGATATGTTCTTTGGTATCCGCGGCGGCTGCCTGGGCGAAACCTGCATCGCAGCTCTGCTCATAGGCGGCGTATACCTGTGCATAAGGAAGCTCATTCAGCCGACGACTCCGCTGGCGTTCATCGGAACCGTTGCAGTTCTGACGCTCCTTTACAGCGGATTTGACGTGACTTACACGCTCTACCAGCTGATGTCCGGCGGTCTGTTCCTGGGCGCTATCTTCATGGCGACCGACTATGCGACCACTCCGCTCACACAAAAAGGTAAGCTGATTTTCGGCATCGGCTGCGGCGTGTTCACCTTCCTGATAAGACAGTTCGCAAGCCTGCCGGAGGGCGTTTCCTATTCGATACTGCTGATGAACATTCTGACGCCGTACATCGACAAGATATCCATGCCTAAGCCCCTGGGAGCAAAGAAAGAGCCGAAGGAGGTCAAGCAGAAATGAGTATTTCACCAAGACCTGCGCTGACCCTCGCCGCTGTGGTGGCAATAATTTCAGCGCTCGTTATAATAATGTACAACGTGACCTACGTTGACACCTCCGGTATACTGACCGACAAGCAGTCCGCGGCGGCGGTCGCAGTTTACGGAGGTTCAGCCGAGGATTACAGCGTAGTCCCGGCGGAGGACTGGCAGGCTAAGCTTGACGGTTTCGAGGATATCGACCGCATAATCAAGGTCATCGAAAAGAACAACGGAAGCCTGGCGTTCGACATAAAGTCCAAGGGCTACAAGGACGGATTTGATATCCTTGTCGGCGTGCAGGACGGCAAGGTAGCCGGAGTGGCCGTAGTATCCGTCGGCGAGGAAACTCCCGGACTGGGAACCAAGACCAACGACCCGGCGTTCCTTGACAATTTCAAGGGCATCTCCGGTGAAGCCGTTATCGTGAAATCCACGCCGGCGGCTGACAATGAGGTGCAGGGAGTGACCTCCGCGACATTCTCTTCAAAGGGCGTCGCAAAGGCAGTAAACATAGCTCTCGCAGCTTATGACATGTACACAGGAGGTGAGCAGAAGTGAGCTACATGAAGGAATTCACCAAGGGACTTATAAAGGAGAACCCGACGCTGGTCACACTGCTCGGCATGTGCCCTACCCTCGCCATCACCACGATGGCTTCAAACGCAATCGGAATGGGCGCTGCGGCAACGTTCGTGCTCATCTGCTCCAACGTCGTTATCTCGCTGATACGCAAGATAATCCCCGACCAGGTGCGCCTGCCCTCGTTCATCGTTATAATCGCGGGCTTCGTTACTCTCGTCGGATTCGTGATGCAGGCTTACATGCCCGCGCTTTATGACGCGCTGGGAATTTACCTCCCGCTCATTACGGTAAACTGCATTATTCTCGGCAGAGCCGAGATGTTCGCAAGCAAGCACAATGTACTTGCTTCCGCGCTGGACGGCGCGGGCATGGGCGTTGGATTTACAATGGCGCTGCTGGCTGTAGGTTCTGTCCGTGAGATAATCGGCGGCGGCACATGGTTCGGCATTCAGCTCATTCCAGAGGGAACTATCCAGCCGATGACGCTGTTCATACTCCCGGCAGGCGGATTTTTCGTGCTGGGCTGCGTTATTGCGCTCGTCAACAAGATATCCAACAGAGAACCGAAGAAAGTCACTGGCTGCGCTGCATGCGGCGGCTGTGAGGCGTGCGGGGGCTGTCCCTCCGGCGAAGCGGACAAGAAGGAGGAGAAGTAAATGGCACTCGCAAAGAGCATGATGATAATTCTCCTGACCGGCATTCTCACTGATAACTTCGTGCTTTCGAAGTTCATGGGTATCTGCCCGTTCCTTGGAGTTTCCAAAAATCCCTCCGGTTCGCTCGGCATGGGTCTTGCAGTTACGTTCGTAATGGCCGGCGCGACCGCCGTTACTTACCCGCTGTATTACGGGTTCCTCGTACCGATGAACCTTACTTATCTGAACACGATACTGTTCATTCTCATCATCGCGCTGTTCGTTCAGCTGCTGGAGATGTTTCTCAAGAGGTACATTCCCGCGCTGTACAAGTCGCTGGGCGTGTATCTCCCGCTTATCACTACAAACTGCGCGGTCCTCGGCGTTACTCTGCTGAACCTGGATAACAAGTACAGCTTCGGTGAGTCTATCGTAAACGCCATCGGCGGCGGTCTGGGCTTCATGATGGCCATGCTGATATTCTCCGGAGTACGCGGCAGACTGGAGCGCTGCAATGTACCGAAGGCATTCCAGGGCATGCCGATAACGCTGGTGGCTGCGTCCATCGTATCCCTGTCGTTCCTGGGATTCGGCGGCATCGTTGACGGTATTTTCGGAGGTTGATGATGGATAATGTATTTATGGGCGTAATACTGCCGGTGCTGATATTCACGGCTATCGGCGGTGTTGCCGGAGTCCTGCTGACGATAGGCTCCAAGATATTTTTTGTAAAGACTGACGAGACCGTCGCAAAGATAGTCGAGGCGCTCCCTAATGCGAACTGCGGCGCCTGCGGATTTTCCGGCTGCGAGGGCTATGCGAATGCGGTCGCAAAGGGAGAAGCTCCCACCAACCGATGCAAGCCCGGCGGAGCCGCCGCTGCCGCCAAAATCGCGGAAATAATGGGAACCGAGGCGCTTGAAACAGTTCGCGAAGCTGCGTTCGTCCGCTGCAACGGCTGCGAGGGAGCCGTCGAGGATCGCTTTGAATTCGACGGAACGCCTAGCTGCGCGGCTGTGGAGCGATTCTACAACGGCAAGAAGATGTGCCGTACTGGCTGCGACGGCTACGGCGACTGCGTTGCGGTCTGCGAGAACGATGCAATACACGTTGTGAACGGAGTTGCGGTGGTTGACACCGAAAAGTGCGGAGCCTGCGGCAAGTGCGTGGCAGTCTGCCCGAATCACCTCATCGTGATACGTCCGGTGGATTACCCGTACGAGGTGCGCTGTTCCTCTAAGGACAACGCGAAGGTCACTCGCGCGATATGCAAGAACGGATGTCTTGGCTGCCACCTCTGCGAGAAGAAGTGCCCTTCAGGCGCTATCACCGTAAAGGACAACCACGCTTCCATCAATTACGAGCACTGCATGGGCTGCGGTATCTGCGCACAGGCGTGCCCGTCCAAGTGTATAGTCATGACCGAGGGAAGCACCATCTGATTTGTCTTATCTGCTGAAAGGAGTTCCAAATGGAGAGCATCATTTCTGAGGACATCATGTTTCATCTCAAAACGCGCAGGGGCGATATCGGACGCTATGTGATACTTCCTGGCGACCCGGGGCGCGTCCCGAAGATAGCCGCAAAGCTGGAGAATGCGCAGCTTATCGCAAGCAACCGCGAGTACACCACATACACCGGATATCTTGACGGTGAAAAGGTGAGCGTATGCTCTACGGGTATCGGCGGTCCCTCTGCGGCTATCGCGGTGGAGGAACTGATACAGTGCGGCGCGGATACGCTTATCCGCGTGGGCACCAGCGGCGGAATCGATCTCAAGGTAGTGGGTGGCGATCTGCTCATTGCAAATGCCGCGATACGCAGCGAGGGAACAAGTCATGAGTATATCCCGGACAATTACCCGGCGGTAGCGGATTTCGACGTAGTGTGCGCGCTCAAGGCGGCCGCGGACGAGCTTTCCACCGATGAGGACGGAAACCGTGCGCACGTCGGCGTTGTGCACTCCAAGGACAACTTCTACGGCGAGATAGACCCGAAGAACACCGCAGTTCCCGAAAAGCTCTGCTCCGCGTGGGAGGGCTATCTGAAATGCGGCTGCCTTACTTCCGAGATGGAAGCGGCGGCGATATTCTCCGTGGCTCTTCTGAGAAGAGTACGCGCCGGAGCTGTTCTTACGGCGCTATGGAACGTAGAGCGCACAAACGCCGGGCTTCCGGACAAGCGCTGCGACAGCAGCGAACGCGCGATAAACTGCGCAATCGGCGCGATACGCAGGCTCATAGCGGCAGACAGAAAGGGCAGATAATGGCATTCGGCACGATACTCCTTGACCTTGACGGGACGATAACCGACCCGTACATCGGCATAACCAACGGCGTTATGTACGCATACGAGAAGCTGGGGCTTGAAGTCCCGGAGCGCGACAGCCTGCGCAGCTTCATTGGACCGCCGCTGATGGTGGAATTCACCCGACGGGGCTTCCCGGAGGAGCAGGCGAGGGAAGCGGTGCGGCTGTACCGCGAGTATTACGGAGCCATCGGGCTTTTCGAAAACAAGCTTATTCCCGGAACTGTGGAGTTTCTGAAAGCGCTGAAGGACATGGGAAAGCGCGTGTGCCTTGCGACTTCCAAGCCGGAGGAATTCAGCGTGCGCATACTGGAGAAATTCGGAGTCCTGGAGTATTTCGGCTTCATCGGCGCGGCTACCATGGACGGCTCCCGCGGGAGCAAGCTGGAGGTCATACGGTATGTACTGGATTCCACCGGCGCAGATCCGCAGGAGTGCCTGATGGTCGGCGACAGAATGCATGATATCGTAGGCGCTCACGACGCGGGAATGAAATGCGCGGCGGTGCTTGTCGGATTCGGCAGCCGCGAGGAGTTCGCGGAATATAAGGCGGATTTCGTCTGCGAAAATCTGGCGGATGTTGCGGAGCTGGTGAGAATATCGTAATTTAAAAAAGGGAGGGGACAAGCCCCTCCCTTAAGTTTTTTATTTTGTCCTTGCAAGGTAGTTTACGGCTTTTGCAAGGCGGCTTACTTCCTCAGGCGCAGTAAATGCGGACGGCGCAAAACGTACAGTCCCGGTCTCCAGGGTGCCGAGCTTCCTGTGTGCGAGCGGAGCGCAGTGAAGTCCGCCGCGCAGACAGAATCCCATGTCGCTGAGCTTCAGCGAGGCGTCCGCCGATGGTATATCTCCGATATTGAACGACACCACCGGCGCGTACTGCTCCGGATATCTATCAATCTCGGAATAAACCGTGACTCCGGGAATTTTGCGGAGCGTTCCGCACAGATTCCGGCAGAGCGCGGTTTCGTGTTCCAGTATTTTTTGCGGAGTCCTTGATCTTACGAAATCCACCCCAGCCCCCAGCGCTATTGCACCGGGGGTGTTTATGGTTCCGCTTTCGAATCTGTCCGGCAGGAATTCCGGCTGCTCCAGGCTTTCGCTGGCGCTGCCGGTACCGCCCTCCATGAATGTTTTCAGAGGGTATTTCCCGTCAGTGAGCATCAGTCCGGTGCCCATGGGACCGTAAAGTCCCTTGTGTCCGGCGGTGCAGATGATGTTTATTCCGTCCTTCAGGTTCAGCGGAAGCAGCCCCGCTCCCTGGGCTGCGTCAACTATGAAGCATATGCGCCGGCGCCGGCAGAGGTCCGCAAGCTCCAGCAGCGGCATTCGCTGTCCCGTGACATTCCCGGCGGCGGTGCAGATGAGCGCCACAGTTTCCGGACGTATCGCCCGGGAGGCGTTAAGCATCGTCTGCACCGGGTCAGGGGTGCTCTCGAAGAGAGTGTAGCTCATGCCGCGCTCTTTCAGCGAATGCACCGGGCGTATCACCGCATTGTGCTCTATGTCGCTCAGTACGAAATGCGCACCAGGGCGCGCAAGTCCCTTTATCGCGATGTTCAGCGCATGAGTGCAGTTCAGCGTGAATACGGTGTTTTCCGGCTCCGCTCCGAAAAATTCGGCGCAGGCGCTGCGGCTGGCGAAAACCGCCCGGGAAGCCGCCATGGACATTGCGTGTCCCGACCGTCCCGGATTTGCTCCATAGGCGGTCATCGCGCGGCTCCACGCCTGGTATACGCTCCGTGGCTTGGGATAGGTCGTGGCGGCGTTATCGAGGTAAATCACAGCTTATTCCTATACGGGAAAGCATGGGGCAGACTGTCCCAGCGTCCCCAAATACTTTCAGCGTGAATTTGCACCCGTTCCGCCCCGTGGTGCGGATTATCACGCTCTTTATCCCGTTCCTCGCCAGGTAGAGCCGAGCCTTCTCGGCCTGGGTCATCGAGCGGGTATTTATAATAAAAAAGTTCATTTCGTTTCTCCTTGTGTTATTGCAGGAATACAACTCCTGCAATTTATTATATGCGCTCCGGCTGGAAGCGGTCTGTATGATGTTTGTGCAAAACTGCGAAAATAGTTCGTTTCCCCCTTGATTTTTTATTGAAATAATGGTACAATGATAAAGTAAGTATATCCATATCCGAACATGAGAAATGTTCACCCTTAATAACTTTGAGGAGCAATATCATGACAATCAAGACATTCAATATCAATTCCGATAAGACTGCGTTCGTCAAGGCGTATCTGCCGGATCCCATCGCGGGACTGCCGTTCTGTGACAAACGCCCGGCTATGATAATATTCCCCGGCGGAGGGTATGAGTTCTGCTCTGACCGCGAGGGCGAGCCTATCGCATTCCAGTACCTTGCGATGGGCTATGCGGCGTTCGTCGTGACTTACGCATGCAATGAGAAGTTCCCCGAACCGCTGATGAACGCGGCGTACATATTCTACAAAATTCGTATGCGCGCCGAGGAATTTGGAATAGACCCGCAGAAGATGGCAGTCCTGGGCTGTTCCGCCGGCGGACATCTCGCTGGCTGCCTTGCCACCATGTGGAGCGACGTTATGCTCACAAAGACCATCGGCTGCGAGCCGGAGGACCTCCGTCCGAACGCCGCGGTACTCTGCTACCCGGTAATAAGCGGTGTAACTGCTCCCCACGAGGGAAGCTTCAAGGTTCTGCTCGGCGAGGACGCTTCCCGTTCCGACCTCAGCAGACTTTCGCTTGAGAACCGCGTGACTCCGAAAACTCCGCCTATGTTCATCTGGGCTACCGCGAACGACGACTGCGTATCCGCGCATAATTCGCTTGTCATGGCTAAGGCGTGCGTTTCCAATAAGGTTCCGGTGGAGCTGCACCTGTTCGACGAGGGACCCCACGGGCTTTCCACCTGCGACAAGGCGACCGGCTGGAACGAGGCGTTCTATCTTGAGAACGTCCGCAGATGGATACCCATGTCCATCGAGTTCTTGGCAAAGTACATGAACGTTTGACCTGGCGCACTCGCGTAACTGAGAAAGGACTCCAGATATGATACCAGACAAAGTTGCTTACACCCGGGGCGAGAAAATCGCTGAGATAGTGGGCGGTGCGCTCATGGCAGCGTTCGCGGCAGTTATGATAACGCTGATGGCGCTGAATATCACTGGCGGTGGGAATATCATAATGCTGGTGGTAATGCTCATCATGTACGGTATATTCTCGGTCTGCGGTGTTTACCCACAGGGCACCAATATACTGAAAAAGCCGGAAACCGCTTCCGACCGGGATTATCACCGGGTAAGGCGCGGCTGCATTATCGCAAAGCTGGTGCTGATATCAGCGGTGTTCCTGCTTTCAATGCCGTTCCTTAAGTAAGACATACTACAGGCGACGGAGCCGTCCGCCCCTGGCAAATAAAGAAAGGACAAAAGAAATGAAGAAACCATTCGTTACCAAAGAGCAGATCGAAGAGATCGCAAAGACCTACCCCACCCCGTTCCATATCTACGATGAAAAAGGAATCCGCGAGACCGCAAGGGCGCTTTACAAGGCGTTTTCCTGGAACAAGGGCTTCAAGGAATACTTCGCTGTAAAGGCGACCCCGAACCCGTTCATCATGAACGTGCTTAAGAGCGAGGGCGGTGGCTTTGACTGCTCCAGCTACACCGAGCTTCTGCTCAGCGGACAGGTCGGCGCAAAGGGCGAGGAGATAATGTTCAGCTCCAACGCCACTCCCGACGAGGATTTCAAGCTTGCCTACAAGATGGGCGTGCTGATTAATCTCGATGATTTCACCCACATTGACGTTCTTGACAAGCTCACCGGAATCCCGGAGACCATCTCCTGCCGCTACAATCCCGGCGGAGAGTTCAAGACTGACGGCAGCCCCAACGTAATGGACACCCCCAAGGACGCTAAGTACGGCTTCACGCACGACCAGCTTATTGAAGGCTACCGCATTCTCAAGGAGAAGGGCGCGAAGAAGTTCGGAATGCATGCGTTCCTCGCAAGCAACACCCTGACTAACGACTACTATCCGACGCTCGCCGGAATTCTGTTCCGCACCGCTGTAGAGATAAAGGAAAAGACCGGCGTTGAGCTGAGCTTCATCAACCTGTCCGGCGGCGTGGGAATCCCTTACCGTCCCGACCAGCCCGCCAACGACATCGCTGTCATCGGCGAAAAGGTACACGAGAAGTTCAACGAGATACTTGTTCCGGCAGGCCTTGGCAATATCAGACTGTGCACCGAGCTTGGCAGATTCATGCTCGCTCCGAATGGAATGCTCATCGCAAAGGCTATCCGCGAGAAGCACATCTATAAGGAATACATCGGACTTGACGCCTGCGCCGCAAACCTGATGCGCCCCGCCATGTACGGCGCTTATCATCACATAACCGTTCTCGGCAAGGAGAACGAGCCGTGCGACCATAAGTACGACGTTACCGGCGGTTTGTGCGAGAACTGCGATAAGTTCGCGGTGGACAGAATGCTCCCGAAAATCGACATCGGCGATTACCTGGCTATCCACGACGCCGGTGCGCACGGATTCTCCATGGGCTACAACTACAACGGCAAGCTCAGAAGCGCCGAACTCCTGCTCCGCGAGGACGGCTCGGTAAAGATGATCAGACGTGCGGAAACCGCCGCTGATTACTTCGCGACATTCGATTTTGCGAACTTCAACTTTGATGTTTAATTGTTGAAAAATATTTGCCGCCGTGCGGTGCTATACTGCACGGCGGTATTTTTACAGAGGTATTTCACATATGAGAATGAGAAAAAAGAAGCACCTGGAGGAGCGTCTTGAGGCATGCGCGTCAGTTATGCTTATAATGCAGAACCAGAACGAGCACGCCAACGATCCGCTGGACGACAGTCTGTTCTTTGACAGCATGAAAGTGTTCGGAAACAATAACCCTCTCCATCTGGAGATAGGCAGCGGTAAGGGCAGCTTTATCCTGGAGCTTGCACGGCGCAACCCGGATATAAATTACGTGGCTGTGGAAAAGACACCGAACGTCCTTGTCACAGGAGCCGAGGCGCTCATGGACAGCAACATAAAGAACGTGCGCTTCTGCCTGGGTCAGGCGGAGTACCTGGAGCACCTGTTCCGTCCGCACACAGTCGAGCGGCTGTATCTGAATTTCAGCTGCCCGTTCCCGAAAGAGACATACGCGCGCCACAGACTTACGCACACGCGCTTTCTGAACATCTACAAGGCTGTCATGAAGCCTGGTGCGGAGATACACCAGAAAACCGACAACCAGCGCCTTTTTGAGTTCTCCATCGAGCATTTCTCGCAGAATGGATTCCCGATGAAGAGTGTGTCCCTTGACCTGCATAACAGCGGCTTTGAGGGGAACATTATGACTGAATACGAAAAGAGATTCACGGAGCTTGGACAGCCTATCTACAGGCTTGAAGCCGTAGTTCCGGATAACTGATCGGAGGAAGCTATGAAATTTGTCACCGGTACATTTCCCAGCACTTCCGGGATAACCCGCTGCCGTTACTATATGTATCTGCCCGAAGATCCGAAAGCGGCGCTGATGGTGTCCCATGGTATGTGTGAGTATATCCAGCGATACCGTCCGTTCGCGGAATTCCTCTGCGAGAACGGTATAGCACTTGTCGGCAACGACCACATCGGTCACGGAAATTCCGTGACTGACAGCGACATGCTCGGCTATTTCGGTGAGGACGGAGGCTTCATGTACATGGTGAAGGACCTCCACCGCATGAAGATAATAATGGAGAAGAAGCTGCCTGGAATCCCGCATTTCCTGCTGGGACACAGCATGGGAAGCTTCATCGCGCGCATCTATCTTTCGCGGTTCAACGACCGCTGGGACGGCGCGATAATCATGGGCACCGCCGGTGGAGTCACCGGCTCCGCTCCGCTCCGGAAGCTCCTGGAGATACTCTGCCACTCAAAGGACAGCAGATTCCGCCCGGAGATAAGCAAGAAGCTGGCTTTCGGGCTGTTCAACGTAAGATTCCATCATCGCCGCACTCCAAACGACTGGCTTTCCAGGTGGGACGAGAATGTTGACAGGTTCAACGCAGATCCGCTGTGTAATTTCACGTTCACCGTTGCGGGATTCAAGGACCTGCTGAACGCGCTGATGTGCGCGAACTCTGACTGCGTTATCGAGAACACTCCCACGGATCTGCCGATGCTGTTCGTTTCCGGGGCGATGGATCCCGTCGGTGAGTACGGCAGCGGCGTGCGTGCCGCGTGTATGCGATATCTGGAGCACGGCTGCATGGTGAATATACACATCTACCCCGAAGCACGCCACGAGCTTCTTTTTGAGCTTAACCGCGACGAGGTAATGCAGGATATACTGAGGTTTATCAAAGGCAGCGCAGGTATAGAATAAGGTGACAGTATGGAAAAATATCTTGATACATCGCTTTCCCCACAGGAGCGCGCGGAAGCGCTCGCAGACAAACTGACTGTACAGCAGCAGGCGGAGCAGCTGAAATACGACGCTCCGGCGATACCAGGCGTACTCCCGGCGTACAACTGGTGGAACGAAGGACTTCACGGAGTCGCAAGAGCTGGTACGGCTACGATGTTCCCGCAGGCTATCGGCATGGCGGCGATGTTCGATCGCGACCGCCTGCGCAGCGCCGGGGAGATGACCGCCGAGGAAGCCCGCGCGAAATACAATGCGTCCCAGAAGCACGGCGACTACGATATCTACAAGGGACTGACGCTCTGGGCGCCGAACGTGAATATATTCCGCGACCCGCGGTGGGGCAGGGGGCACGAGACCTACGGTGAAGACCCATACCTGACATCCAGGCTGGGCGTTGAGTACGTCCGGGGACTTCAGGGCAGCGGAAAGTACCTGAAAACCGCCGCGTGTGCAAAGCATTTTGCAGTGCACAGCGGTCCGGAGGCGGAGCGCCATGTGTTCAACGCCGAGGTCTCCGCAAAGGATATCGAGGAAACGTATCTCCCGGCGTTCCGCGCGCTGGTTGAGGAAGCCCATGTCGAGAGCGTGATGGGCGCGTATAACCTGGTGAACGGAGAGCCTGCGTGTGCAAGTCCGTTCCTTATGGGGAAGCTACGGGAATGGGGCTTCGACGGCTACTTCACGTCGGACTGCTGGGCGATACGGGATTTCCACACCACCCACTGCATAACCGCCACCGCGCCGGAGTCCGCTGCGCTCGCGCTGAAAGCCGGCTGCGACATGAACTGCGGCAATACATATCTTCACATACTGGCGGCTCTTGAAAAGGGGCTGGTGACTGAAGAGGATATACGCCGCGCCTGCGTGCATGTTCTGCGCACCCGGATACGCCTGGGTCAGCTCGACAGCACGGAATTTGACGAAATACCGTTCACAGCGGTTTCCACTGAGGAGCACAAGGCGGCTTCGCTTGAATGCGCGCTCCGTTCAGCCGTTCTTCTGGAAAACGACGGCATCCTCCCGCTTTCCGACGACGTAAAAACGATAGCAGTGATAGGTCCTAACGCCGACAGCCGCGACGCGCTCAATGGAAATTACAACGGAACCGCCGACCAGTACGTAACGTTCCTGGAGGGTATCCGGGAGCGGTTCAGCGGACGCATTCTGTATTCCCAGGGCTGCCATCTCTATAAGGACAGGTGTCAGGGACTTGCACGTCCCGGCGACCTGTATTCCGAGGCACTGGCTGCCGCGGAGAATTCAGATGTCATCATTGCCTGCGTCGGTCTTGACGCGACATTGGAGGGCGAGGAGGGCGACACCGGCAACGAATTCAGCTCCGGCGACAAACCCGACCTGCGCCTGCCGGAGAGCCAGCGTATACTTCTGGAGAAGATCTCCGCGCTCGGCAAGCCGCTTGTTATAGTACTTGCGGCGGGAAGCTCGGTGAATGTCGGAGTGAAGTGCAGCGCGCTGCTCGACATGTGGTATCCCGGACAGCTCGGCGGCAGGGCGCTTGCCCAGCTGCTTTTCGGGGACGTTTCGCCGAGCGGAAAGCTTCCGGTGACGTTCTACAGGAGCGCCGACCTGCTCCCGGATATCCGCGACTACAGCATGAAGAACCGCACCTACCGTTACTGCGCGCCGGATAACGTCCTATATCCGTTCGGCTACGGACTGAGTTACGCGGAATTCACGCTGACTCAGCCGGAGTTCACGGAAAGCTCCGTCAGCGTATCCGTTGCCAATAAAAGTGGATTTTACGCTGAGGACGTTGTGCAGTTGTATATCCGCGGGTACTCCGAATACGACGTACCGAACGGCGCCCTTTGTGGATTTGAGCGAATCGGACTTGCTCCCGGCGAAAGCCGCAGAGTGACGCTGGACATTTCACCAGAGGCATTTGATACGGTGCTTCCGGACGGAAGCCGCAGACGCTGCGGCACGCATTTCACGCTGACAGTAAAGGACGGTACCGGAACAGATGTAAGCGGCGAAATAATGCTGTGACGTTATTCCCAAAAACGCTTTATATCGGTTGACACAGCCAGGCAAATGTGCTACAATTATTATGTAGGCGTGTTTCCTGTGACTGGAAGCCGCTATTTCACTAGTAAGTGAGGTCATTATTTTATGAAGAAGAAAAAGAAACTCGGCACAAGGATAATATTTGATGTAATGGCAGTGCTGGCATACGGTATCCTTTCAGCCGGGATAACCGGAATGGTCTGCCTGACAAAGCAGAGCCAGAGCGATATGAAAAGCTCCATGACGGAGCGTGTATCTGCGGCTTCCAACCTTGTCAGCGCAACGTTACAGCATTACTCAAGCCTTGTGGCTTCCCTGGACGGAACCACCGCGCAGACAGACAAGCTGAAAGCGGCTGACTCCAGCATTGTGGACATAAATACCCACGCGGACACCACGCCGGGTATCGCACTCAGCTCCGATGGCTACATAGTTGTTACGGGTGAGTTCGCAAAGGGCACGGCTTATATTGCCACAAGCACAGACTGGCTCACCAACATCATGGCGACCATGCATACCTCCGACAGCACGGAGTTCTACCTGATGTCCTCCAACGGTCAGATGCTGGCGAACGTCAACGGCTCTCTCTCTCAGGAGCAGGTAGCGCCGTATATCGGTATAAACAAGGTGCAGACCGTAAAGCTGAACGGCGATAAACGCATAATCTACGATTCGACCATCGTCGGCACTGACTGGACTGTACTCGTAAGCTGTGACGCAAGCGAGTTCCTGGGTAATTCCTCCATCGCACTGCTTATAATGATCATTACCTCTGCAATAAGCTTTGTCGGCGGCGCGCTCGTTATCACGAAGTTCGTCAAGCGCATAGTTGTCCCGCTGGATTCCGTGAATAACAAGATACTCGGCATGGCCAATGGCGACCTTTCCAGCGCCCCTGTCTATGTAAGGACAGGCTACGAGATACAGACCCTCTCCGAGGCTGTAAATAACATGACTGATTACACCACTGGTATCATCAGCGATATCCGTCAGGTGGCTGCAAAGCTCGCAGCCGAGGATCTGACCGCGGAACCTCAGGCGGATTACGTCGGCGATTATGCTCCGATAAAGGTCGCGCTTGAGGGTATTATCGAAAGCACCAGCGGCGTTATCAGACAGATAGAGGCTTCCAGTAAGATGGTGGCGGACGGCTCTTCCAAAATGAGCGACAACTCCACCACGCTTTTACAGGCGGCTACCGAGCAGGCAGCTACTGTTGAGGAACTGAATGCTTCCATTGTTGAAATATCTTCCAACATCAGCGCCAACGCAGACAGCGCTGATAAGGCAAAGGGACTTTCCGATGACTGCCGCACCATCGTGGACGAGGGCAGCGCAAAGATGTCCGACATGCTGCACGCCATGGAGGAGATCAACGAAACTTCTTCCAAGATCGCGAACATCATCAAGGCAATCGAGGATATTTCCTTCCAGACGAATATACTGTCGTTGAATGCGTCTATTGAAGCTGCAAGAGCCGGCGAAGCAGGCAAGGGCTTTGCGGTAGTTGCAGGCGAGGTAGGTCAGCTTGCCGCCAAGACCGCAGAGGCTGCGAAGAATACCACCGCGCTCATCAAGACCGCGCTTTCTGCTGTCGAGAACGGTACTGTAATGGCTAACGAGACCGCCAAGATGCTGGATAAGATAGTATCCGAAACGGACGACACCGCAAGGGTCATCGACCAGATCGCGGACGCTTCCAGAGAGCAGGCGGACAGCGTAAAGCAGATACTTGTAGGCATGGACCAGATATCCACGTCCGTGCAGATGACGAGCGGTTCCTCTGCCGAGTGCGCAGCCTCCGCTGAAGAACTTTCCGGACAGTCGCAGGTGCTGCTTGAACTGGTAGAGCGCTTCAAGCTACCGGACGCAGAAGCCATGAAGAAAAAGCAGGCTGCGAAGCGCGCCGCTGAAAGACGTGCAAGGACTGACGCTCCCGCGGCTCCAGAAAAGAAGCCGGAGCCTGTAAAGACCGAAGTCAAGCCCGCAGAGCCTGTAAAGGCTGAAAAGCCTGCCGAGCCGTCAAAGCCTGTCAAGTCCGCAGAACCGGCAAAGGCTGTTAATCCCGTGAAGCCTGCCGTACCCGCACCGAAGCAGATGACTGCCGTAAAACCTGCCGCTAAGCCGGAGGTCAAGACCACGGCAAGCCCCGCTGTCAAGCCTGCGGCTCCGGTAAAGACCACCGAGCCTGTGGCAGCTGCAAGGCCGCATTCCAAGACCATCATACTTGATGATGACAAGTATTAATAATAACCGGAGGACGATCTAATGAGCATTTCTAAGACAGAATTTGGTTTTTTCAGAGGCTACAAGTGCTGGCTGTTCACGCTGACCAATAAGAACGGCGCAGTGGCTAAGCTGACGAATTTCGGCGGCGCTGTCGTCGGCGTAGAGGTTCCGGACAGAAACGGAAAGTTCGACGATGTGGTTCTTGGATATGACACGCTCCAGGGGTACATCGACGGCGATTCCAGCCACGGCGCGCTTGTCGGAAGATACGCAAACCGCATTGCCAACGGCGAGATCACGGTTTCCGGCAAGACCTACAAGCTTGACCAGAACGACAAGACGAACACCCTGCATGGCGGCTCCTACAGCTACAATAAGCGCGTATGGACTGTAGACGCGATGGACGGCGGCGACGAGCCTTCCGTTACATTCGGCTACATAAGCCCGGACGGCGAGGGAAACTTCCCAGGTGCGCTGAAAGTCAGCGTAAAGTACACACTGACTAACGATAACGCCCTGGTGCTGGATTACACTGCGGTTCCCGACGCAGATACCGTTATCAATCTCACCAATCACAGCTACTTCAATCTAAAGGGTGCGGGAAACGGCGACATCAAGGATCATGTTGTGCAGATAAACGCAAACCAGTACACTCCGGTCGATGAACTGCTTATTCCTACCGGAAAGCTCGCGTATGTCACCGGAACTGCATTTGATTTCAAGACCCCGAAGCCCGTACGCCAGGATATGGACAACGGGAAGCTCCCCAACGGCTACGATCATAACTTTATTCTCGGAGAGCCGGGCGTTATGCGTACCGCCGCCGAGGTATACGAGCCGGAGAGCGGCAGAGTTATGACGGTCAAGACTGACAAGCCCGCAGTTCAGTTCTATATCGGTATCGGACTGAATGGCGAGAACGGAAAGAACGGCGCTCATTACAATAAGTACGCCGGACTGTGCCTGGAAAGCCAGTTCTCACCGGATACGCCGCACAATCCCCAGTGGCCGAGCTGCGTATATAAGGCAGGTCAGACATACAGATTCACAACTGTTTATCAGTTCTCTGTAAGATAATAGATTTAAGGGAGGGCAAGCCCCTCCCTTATTTTAATTTAAAATTTAAAATGGATTGTATTCTGCATTCCACCGTGGCGTAAAAATAAATTTAAAAAAAATTAAAAAAATTTAAAAAAGCTATTGACAATCCGGACAAAATAGTGTATAATACAATAGTCGTCAGGGAAAAGACACAGAGAAACGAAAAGCCCGGGCGCGAAAGAGAATGTGGAAGTTTAGCTCAGCTGGGAGAGCATCTGCCTTACAAGCAGAGGGTCATAGGTTCGAGCCCTATAACTTCCACCACTTTCTCTCTTGATATTTCAGACCCAGTGGTCTTTCCCATTGGCCTGGTAGTTCAGTTGGTTAGAACGCCGCCCTGTCACG
Source organism: uncultured Oscillospiraceae bacterium (assembly GCA_934457235.1). Classification (GTDB taxonomy): domain Bacteria; phylum Bacillota; class Clostridia; order Oscillospirales; family Ruminococcaceae; genus CAG-115. Next base: position 36 of record CAKSHT010000038.1, on the reverse strand, counting down.
GCGGAGGTCGTGGGTTCGAGTCCCATCCAGGTCGCC
>CAKSHT010000037.1 GCA_934457235.1 uncultured Oscillospiraceae bacterium | reverse complement strand
CCTCAAAGAAGTCCTCGTCTATCTTCGTAAAGCTGTTCATCAGCAGCTCCAGCTTACTGATAAAGCCGTCCTTGGTCTTTTTCAGACCGTTTTTCAGCTTCTCAAAGAATCCGACTTTCTTAGGCTCCTCTTCGCCGTCCGCCGGTGAATCTTCCGTTTCCTCAGGCTCCTCATCTGCGGATTCCGGCTGCGCTTCCTCCGCCTGGGGTATCTCCTCCGGCTCTTCCGGCTCGGCGGAGGCTGTCAGCAGCTCTTCGGGCGCTGCTTCAACTTCGGAAGTCTGCTGCGGAGTGTCCTCCCCGGATTCTGCGGGAACGTCAGCGTCAGCCGCTTCGTCCGACCGGGCTTCTTCTGCTTCGGTCTGGGTGAAAAGCTCTTCATCGGCTTCCTCCTGCTTCTTCTTTTTCTTGAATTTATCGAAAAATCCCATAGTACCTCCGTTACTTCAGCTCAACGTCCAGTTCGTCCGCAAGGTCGCGGCGGAGCAGTCTGGAAACGCCCTTTTCCTGCATGAACACGCCGTAGAGCACCTTACAGCCCTCTATCGTACCGCGTCGGTGGGTTATCACCATCAGCTGCGTCTGGCTGCTGAACTGGTTAAGATATGTGATGTACTTGTCAACATTCACATCGTCAAGCGCCGCATCCACCTCGTCCAGCATACAGAACGGCGTCGGGCGGTGCTTGAGTATTGCAAAATAGATCGTGATGGCGACCATCGTCTGCTCGCCGCCGGAAAGTGAAATAAGGTTCTTGATTACCTTTCCGGGTGGAGCCGCCAGAATTTCGATTCCGGAGTTCAAAACGTCCTCCGGGTCGGTGAGTTTAAGTTCGCCGTGGGCGCCGTCACCGAAAATGCTGACGAATATTTCCTTGAAGCTCTTGTTTATTTCCTCAAAGCTGTTCAGGAACCGCGTCTTGATATCCTCCGTCAGGTCGGATATAAGGCGCTCCAGTTCCTTTTTGCTCTTTTCGATATCCGCGAGCTGCTCTGTCTGGAACTTGAAACGTTCCGCGACTGTGCGGTATTCCTCGATGGACTCCATGTTTACATTACCCAGCGAGGATATCTTCTTGCGGAGCGATTCAAGGTCGTTCTCCGCCATCAGCAGATTTTCAAGCGGCTTCGCCTGCTCCATCGCCATCGACACGGTAAGGTCGTAGCTGTCCAGCAGCATGGAAACTATGCGTTCCTGCTCGCGGACTTCGTTGGTCCGGCGCTCCTCCAGTCTTGCTATCTCTTTTGAGAAGTGCTCCTTATTAGATACCGCTTCGTTAATGTCGCGGTGCATCTGACCTATCGTAAGTTCCAGCCGCTCGATCTCGGCAACTGACTTGCTGATATCAGCTTCCTTGTCGGAAAGCTCACCGCTGTGTTGCTCGATCTCTTTCTTCACGCGCTCAATATCCAGTCGGATACGGTCGTCGTCTTTATCCAGGGCGGCTACGGTTTCCTTATAGCTGTCGCTGCTCTGGAACAGCGCCCGGCGGTTTTCCTCGCGGGTGCGTATCTCTACCCGGAACGCGTCTATATCCTTTTCGGCAGAAACCCTGTCGAGGTTCAGCTGCGACAAGCTGTCGGAAAGCTCCTTCAAATGTGTGGCTGCGTTTTCCCTTTCGCTTCCGGACTGCTTCTGCTGTTCCTCAAGTTCGGCTATCCTGCGATCGCATTCCGCAACGACGCTGCGGTTTTCATCAAGCTGCTTCCTGTACTGCGATATCTGCTGGTCGAAGCGCTCCAGCGCCAGCCTTGCGGACTCTCCCTGGCGGGAAAGCTGCTCGATGAGCATATCGTACTTTGAAGCCTCGGCGCGGGCGCTTATTTCCTGGGTATCCAGCGCTTTCAGCTCGTCCTCCATGCCCTCTATCTCGACGGAGAACTTCGCCGCCTCCGCCTGGTACTGGCGGTACGCCTCGGTCTTTTCGGCAAGCGTTTTACGCAGCGCAATTACCTCGGTATACAGTGTGTCCTTTTCCTGCTTTCGGGAAATGATTCCCGCGCCGCTGCTGCGGCTGCCGCCGGTGAACGAACCTCCGGCGTTTACTACCTGTCCGTCCAACGTTACAATACGGAACTTGGCCCCGTATTTCCTGCTCAGGAACGCTGCGGTGTCGATATCGTCCACTATCGCGGTAAGTCCCAGCAGGTAGCGGATTATGTTCTGGTAATCCGGGTCGCAGTCAACAAGGTCGCTTGCGATGCCCTCAAATCCCTGCTCTGACTGTAATCTCGGCTCGTTGAGATAACGCCCTTTCATTGCGGTCATGGGGAGCATGGTCGCACGTCCGGCGTTGGTTTCTTTCAGAAAGCGAATGCAGCGCTTTGCGGTTTCTTCGTTGTCAACGATTATGTTCTGCATAGCGGCGCCAAGTGCGGTTTCTATCGCCGCAATGTAGCGGTCGTCCATGCTCACGACGTCTGCAACAGTGCCGTGGATTCCGCCCATTCTGCCCTGCTGCGAAGCTCTCATTAGCTCCTTGACGCTGTGGGTATAGCCCTCCATGGACTTCTCGACATCCTCCAGCAACTTGTATCGCTTCTGCTTGGTGTCAAGCTCGTCGCTGACCCTGTCGGCTTCCGCCTTTGCATCGTTCATGCGGCGCATTTTGCCCTCGCCAAGCCGCTGGTATCCGGCTAATTTGTTCTGCTTTGCAGAACGCTGCTCCGCGATTTCCGCAAGCTGCTTCTGCGCATTGTCGCGGCTGTCGGTGTACTCTTTTAGCTTGGCTTCGGCGTTCTCAGCGTCGCTGATGAACGTCTGCTTCTGCTCCTCGGCTTCCTGCGCGGAGTGCTCAGCCTGCGCGGACTTCACGTCCGCCTCGCTGCGCTCACGGTACGCCTGCGCCAGCTTCTGGTCAAGCTCGGAATACGCCTTGTCGCTCTCGGCGTTCTGCTCCGCAATTTCGGTCAGCTTCGCCTGCAGCTCGGCGCGGCGCTGATCCATTCCGGTCAGCTCCTGCTGCTTTTCCTCTATCTTCTGCTGGAATTCCTTTATTCCCTCGTCGAAGCTGCGGCTGCTCTCCTCAGCATGCGCGATCTGCTCTGCAAGCTCCCTGCGGCGGTTCTCGTTGTGCATGAGGTCGTTTTCAAGCACCTGAATGCTGGAACGCTTCTCGGCTATCTCGGTGTTCACAGCCTCGCGGCTCCTGCGGTAGCGTTCGAGTTCCGCCTGTATGCGCTGCTTCTGCTCGGTGTTCTCGTCTATGCTGTTCTGGAGCTTCTCCGCGTCCTTTTCGTAGTGCTCGCACTCCGCGCGGTTCAGAAGCAGGTCGTCGTCCAGCTTCTTTATCGCGCTGCGGCGCTCTTCATAGTGAGCCGCGCCGACGGAAATCTCAAGCTCCTTTTTCTGGTCGAGAAGCTCGGCGGCAAGCACCGCCTTTTCGGACTGCCTTTTCAGCACCGGCAGGCGCTCCTCATCAAGTCTTATTATGTCCTTCTGGCGGAGGATATTCTCTTCAGCGCTCTCCAGCTCCTTTTCGGCTTCCGCCTTTTTATGCAGGAACAGCGAAATTCCGGCTGCTTCCTCGAAAATCTCACGGCGCTGGGTGCCGCGCGCGTTGACTATCTCTGCAACTCTTCCCTGTCCGATGATGGAATAACCATCTCTGCCAAGTCCGGTACCGAGCAGCATTTCTTGAATGTCTTTGAGTCTGGACTTCGCGCCGTTTATAAGGTACTCGCTCTCGCCGCTGCGGTAAAGCTTACGGGAGATCGTCACTTCGTCGGCATCCACGGCGAGCGCGCGGTCGGTGTTGTCTATGCATAGTGCGACCTTTGCGAAGCCCATAGGTTTGCGGTCGGTGGTACCGTGGAAGATAACGTCCTCCATCTTCTCACCGCGCAGGGTTTTTGCGCCCTGCTCTCCCATAACCCAGCGCAGGGCGTCGCTTATGTTGCTCTTGCCGTTGCCGTTACTGCCGACGACGGCGGTGGTCTGGGCGTCGAAATTCAATACGGTCTTGTCCGCAAATGATTTGAACCCATGTATCTCCAGTGACTTAAAAAACATTCACATTCCTCGCTTATCAGCGCACTTCGATATAAGCCCCGTCCAACGGCTTTACCTCAACATCATATCCCAGCTCACGGAGAGCCGCGATGTTGCTGCGCTTCTGCCCGACAGCCCTGCTTATATTCCGGCTGTCGGTATATATCATATAATGTCCCTTGTCCATGGCAGAAAGCTTCTGTTTCATGTCATTCAGGAACAGCCTGCTCTCCACTATTTCACGGAACGCCGGGTGGTACACGCCGCCCAGCATTTCTTTTTCAACTTCCTGTGAGGCGTGAAGCCCCATGCGTATCACGCGTACTCCGGCGGCTGTGAAATCCCGCAGCAGCTCCGCGCACAGATCCACGGTCTGCTCAAAGCCAAAACTGCGGTACGCGCCGCTCTCAAACAGCTTTCCGAGCCGCGTGTGCTTCAGAATCACCGTCGGATAAACGCGCACTGTATCCGGCTTCAGCGCGATGAACTCCCGGCATGTCTGCCGGACGTATTCTTCCGTGTCGCCGTAAAGTCCGGTCATCATCTGCAATCCCAGGGATATCCCGCTCTCGCGGATAAGCCTCGAAGCCCTGCGCACGTCATCGGCGGAATGTCCGCGCTCGTTCATCTGCAGGACTTCATTGGACATGGACTGCGCGCCCAGTTCCACGGCGGTCATGCCGTACTTTTTCAGCAAAGCGATGATCTCCCCGTCAATGCAGTCCGGGCGGGTGGAACAGCGTATCCCGCTGTATACCTGCGGGTACTTCTGTACTTCGGAATGCGCACACTCCAGCAGGCTTATCATGTATTCCCGCGGGACTGCCGTAAAGCTCCCTCCAAAGAATGCGATCTCCGCCTGCATTCCGTGCTCCGCGAGGTGCGGAGCCTGCTCCTCCAGAAGTTCTGTGACTTCCTTGGCGGACGGAGCGTGAGCCGCTCCGGAAATGCTCCGCTGGTCGCAGAAGCTGCACCTGTGCGGACAGCCGATGTGCGGAATGAATACCGAAATATTAGTCCGTTTCATAGCCCATTAATCCAATAGCTTCCTTTGCGGCAGCCTGCTCGGCTTCTTTCTTGCTCTGACCGGAACCTGAGCCGATGCTCTGACCATTCAGCATAACCTCAGCGTTGAAGGTCTTATGGTGAGCCTCGCCCTCTTCCTCGGTCACCTGGTAGGATATCTTCTCCTCCGGGTTCTGCTGGATTATCTCCTGGAGAATGGTCTTGTAATCGCCCAGCTTCACCTTGCCGCTCTTTATTGCGTCGATGGACGGCACGAACTTCATGATGAACTTCTGCGCCTCGTCCATTCCGCCATCAAGGAATATCGCGGCGATGAGCGCTTCAAAGGCGTCTGCCAGAATGGAGCGACGCTCGCGGCCGCCGGTCATTTCCTCGCCCTTTCCGAGCAGGATATAATCCCCCAGGGAAATGCGCTTTGCAAAATTATACAGCGAATTCTCACACACAATGGAAGCACGCAGCTTTGTCAGCCCGCCCTCCGGCACAGTCGTCATGTTAGTGTAGAGGTACAGCGAAACCGTTATCTGAAGCACGCTGTCGCCCAGGAATTCCAGGCGCTCGTTGCTCCCGTTATTCTTTCCGCCGGAGTAGCTGGAATGGGTCATCGCGCCCCTGAGATATGATTTGTCCTTAAATGTATAGCCTATAGCCTTTTCAAGCTGACTGAATTCCGACATATCAAGCCTCTTCCTTTACTCCGAGAGCGGCTATCGCGCTCGTCATTTCCTCTATCGCGTTCTTCTCTACAAACATCTTTGCCTGTCTGAACGCGCCCAGGAACGCCACTGCGTCCGAGCTTCCGTGCGCCTTGAATACAGGCTTTGAAGTGCCGAGCAGCGGAGAACCTCCTATGGTCTTGTAATCAAGCTGCTTTGCTATATCTCCGAGCTGCTTCTTTACGCACAGCGCACCGATTTTTGTCTTGAGGTTCGCGAAGAACATGCTTTTTAGGGACTGCTTCATCAGAATTCCCATGCCCTCGCAGGCTTTAAGGAACACGTTTCCGGTAAAGCCGTCAGTTACCAGAACGTCAACGCCGCCGATGGGCGCGTCACGTCCCTCAACATATCCAAGGAAGTTGATGGACGGGGTTTCGCGCAGGAGCTTTACTGTCTCATGCTCCAGCTCCCTGCCCTTTTCCTCCTCGGTGCCGATGTTCAGCAGACCTACGCGTGGCTTCTCAATGCCCATAGTCTTTTCCATGAAGATACTGCCGAGAACAGCGAACTGCTGTAACATCTCAGGTCTGCACTCCAGGTTCGCGCCGCCGTCAACGACTGCATATCTGCCGCCGCCCAGGCAGGGCATGAGCGGAACTAACGCCGTTCTCTTGACGCCCTTGATACGTTTTTCGATCATCGTACCGCCGACTACGATAGCGGCGGTGCTTCCCGCGCTGATGAAAGCGTCCGCATTGCCGTCCGCGAGGTAATACAGTGCCTTGCCCATGGAGGTGCCGGAATTTTCCTTGATGACGGACTTGGGAGCGTCCTCTGTGGTGATAACGCCCTGCGCCGGTACAAGCTCAATGTGGCTATCGGAGATATTCAGTTCCTTCATGCGCTCCATGAGCACCTTTTCATCGCCTGTTATCGCGATGTCGATACCGAGATCCTTTACGGCAAGAGCCGCACCTTTCAGGACTTCGTCCGGGGCGTTGTCGCCGCCGAAACCATCTATAACTATTTTCATGATTATGTATCCTCACTATCAGAAAGAGCCTTGTCCAGGTCGGACAACGACCTCTGCGCCAGTACTGCATAGCGCTCCTGCTTGCCCTTTATCACCCTGTCAAGTCCGGGGAGTATCCCCATGCTGCTTGCCATAGGCTGGAAGTTCTCAACTGTCGGGTCGCTGATGTAATTGCACAGTGCTCCAAGCATTGTGGTATCCGGAAGCTCCAGCGGAGATTTTCCGGAAAGCCTGTCGGCAAGCGCCCTGCCGGCGATTATTCCGGAAGCGGCACTCTCAACGTAGCCCTCGACTCCGGTCATTTGTCCGCCAAAGAACACGTTATCAGAGCCGTTCAGCATGAACCACTTGTCAAGAAGCCGTGGGCTGTCAAGGAACGTATTACGGTGCATTACGCCGTAGCGGACGAACTCCGCATTCTCCAGTCCCGGTATCATCGAAAACACGCGCTTCTGTTCGCCGAATTTAAGATTTGTCTGGAACCCAACGAGATTGTACATCGTGCCGTCCTTGTTCTCCTTACGGAGCTGAACAACGGCGTACGGACGCTTCCCGGTACGAGGGTCGGTAAGCCCCACCGGCTTCATACAGCCATAGCGTACGCTCTCAAATCCGCGCTTCGCCAGTACCTCCACCGGCATACATCCCTCGAATACCTTCATTCCGGCGCTCTCATCGGGGCGGTCGAACTCCTTTAGCGGAGCGCTCTCCGCCGTTACCAGCGCGTCATAGAACGCCTGGTACTCGTCGCGGTCCATCGGGCAGTTGACATAATCCGCCTCTCCCTTGTCGTACCTCGTCTGGTAAAACGCCTTGCTGAAATCTATGCTCTCTGCGGATACTATCGGCGCCGCTGCGTCATAGAAACTCAGTCCCTCGCCGCAGATACCACGTATCTTCTCAGCGAGTGCATCGGAAGTAAGCGGGCCCGTGCATATCACCGCATTGCTGTCCGGAAACTCGGTGACTTCTCCGCTGATCACCCGGATATTCGGGAAGCTGCGGACGATCCTCGTCACCTCGTCGGAAAACTTAGTGCGATCCACCGCCAGCGCTCCGCCTGCGGGGACTGCGGTCTTTTCAGCGGCCTCAAGTATAACGGAACCGAATCTGCGCATTTCCTCCTTGAGAAGTCCGCAGGCGCTCTCAGCCCTTGCCGCCTTGAGCGAATTGGAGCACACCAGCTCCGCGAATCCCTCGTAATGATGCGCCGGAGAATATTTCTGCGGCTTCATTTCGTAAAGCTCCACATCAAATCCGCGCCGTGCCAGCTGGACTGATGCTTCGCAGCCCGCCAGCCCCGCGCCGATAACCTTAACCGTCATTGCTCTTGTCCTTTGCGTTGTCTGCAGTGTCAAGAGGTCGCTCGTATCCGCAGCCCTCCTTTGCGCAGTATATCTTGCCCATTCGTCCGGTCTTTTTGAACAGCGTTGCGCCACACTGCGGGCACTTTTCAGATATCGGAAGATCCCAGGTCATGAAGTTGCAGTTCTGGTAATCCTCGCAGCCATAGAACGGCTTTCCTTTCTTGGACTTCTTCGCGAGCATCTTCTTGCCGCACTTGGGACAGTTGCCCTGGGTCTCAGTGACTATCTTCTTGGTGAACTTACACTCCGGGAAGCCGCTGCACCCCAGGAACTTTCCATAGGGGCCTATCTTGATCACCATAGGCTTGCCGCATTCCTCGCAGATGATGTCGGTCGGCTCATCGGGTACTTTAACGCGCTTGCCCTCCATGTCTGACTCTGCCTTTTCCAGGGTCTTTGCAAATCCGTCATAGAATTTACGCAGCACCTCTACCCAGTTCTTGTCGCCGTGCTCGATATCATCAAGTGACGTTTCCATCTTTGCGGTGAACTTTACGTCAACGATGTTGTTGAAATGGTCCTTCAGCAACTCTGTAATTACTTCGCCCAGGGCGGTCGGCTTCAGCTGATTTCCCTGCTCGCGCTCAACGTAATGTCTGTCGAGTATCGTGGAAATAGTCGGTGCATACGTGGACGGTCTGCCGATTCCGTTTTCCTCAAGCTCCTTGATGAGCGACGCTTCATTATATCGCGCCGGCGGCTGAGTGAAATGCTGATTTTCCACAACTTCCCTGGCGTTCAGCTTTTCGCCCTTTTCAAGCTTCGGGAGAGCACCGGTCTGCTCACCGTCCGCATCCTTTGTTTCCTCGTAGAGCCTTGTGAATCCGTCGAACTTCACAGAATAGCCGCTGCTCTTGAACAGGCAGCCGGCTGCTGAGATATCCGCAGCCACTGTGTCAAGGACTGCATTCTGCATCTGGCTCGCCATAAAGCGCTCCCAGATGAGCTTATACAGCTTATACTGGTCGTTCGTGAGAGACGCCCTGACCTTATCCGGCGTAAGGCTTACAGTAGTCGGGCGGATCGCTTCGTGAGCGTCCTGCGCATTGCTCTTGGACTTGAATACGCGCGGCTTCTCCGGCAGATACTCAGCGCCATACATATCCTTGATAAGATCAGCCGCGGCCGCCTTAGCCTCGTCGGAGATTCTCAGCGAGTCAGTACGCATATAGGTGATAAGACCCAGTGCGCCCATTCCCGCAACGTCGATGCCTTCGTACAGCTCCTGCGCCGCTTTCATTGTACGGCGCGCCTGGAACGAATAACGACGGCTCGCCTCCTGCTGAAGCGTGGAAGTCGTAAACGGAGGCGCTGGCTGCTTCTTGCGCTGTGACTTTTTCAGAGCAGTAACGGTGAACTCTGCGCCCTTTAAACGCTCCAGAAGCTTGTCAGCCTCCTCCTTGCTGCCGATGGCAGCCTTATTACCGTCAATCTCGGCGAGTTTGGCGGCAAATGGTCTTTTTGAGGACGCTGCAGCGAGCTTGGCGTCAATGCTCCAGTACTCCTGGGATACAAAGCTGCGTATCTCGTTCTCGCGGTCCACGATTATGCGCACCGCTACCGACTGAACACGTCCTGCGGAAAGTCCGCGTCTTACCTTCTTCCAGAGGAATGGCGAAAGTTTGTAGCCCACGATACGGTCAAGGATTCTACGCGCCTGCTGTGCGTCAACGATATTCGTATTGATACAGCGCGGCGCAGCCATTCCATTCTGAACGCCGGTCTTGGTGATCTCATTGAATGTCACGCGGACCGGAGCGTTGGAGTCTATGTTCAGCAGGTGCGACAGATGCCATGCGATTGCTTCCCCCTCACGGTCCGGGTCGGTCGCGAGATAGATCATGTCGCTGGATTTCGCATGCTTTTTCAGTTCTTTGATTACTTCTGCCTTGTCCTTCATGTTGATGTACTGCGGCGCGAAATCGTGCTCCACATCAACGCCCAGCTTGGACTTCGGCAGGTCGATTATGTGTCCGGTGGAAGCTATAACATCATAGCCCTCACCGAGGTACTTCTTGACGGTCTTCGCCTTTGACGGAGACTCCAGTATTACAAGGTGCGGCACAAAAGTTCCCCCTATTATTTTTGTAGATCTGTGAAGCCATCGCCGGACGGCTTCTGTAGACATCGCAAAGCCTAAAGCTTTCTTACGGTTTTGCGATATCTGCTGCACATCAGCACAGCAGGCACGGTCGTATAATTTACCGGCGGACGGCGGAATATACGTCCTGTCCGGTTTGTTATACGCCAAACAGCCGGGCAGGTAATGTCCAGCTTTTGATTTTTTATTTTGACAGTTCCCACAGGATTATCGCAGCCGCAGCTGCTGCATTCAGCGATTCCGCGCCGGTTATCGGGATATAGACAGCGCGCGTGCATTCCGCAGCCACCGCCGGAGATATCCCCCTGCCCTCGCTGCCGATAACGACCGCCGACTTCTCCGGAAATTCGATATCTCCGAGCCTTGCGGCTCTCTCGTCAAGCATCGCGCCGTACACGGAAAATCCTTCGTTTCTGAGCGCTTTCACCTGCTCCGGCAGGCTTCTGGTAACGCATGGAAGCCGCAGCACGCTGCCCATTGAAGCACGCAGCGTCTTAGGCGACCAGATATCCGCGCAGTCCGCCGACAGCATCGCGCCGTCGAAGCCCAGAGCCTCCGCAGTACGCAGTATCGTACCAACGTTTCCGGGATCCTGTACCCCGTCCATCAGCACCAGCCGCCGCGCCCCGTTTATCTCCGGAGCACCGGGCTTCTCCGCGACTGCAAACAGCCCCTGCGGAACCTTTGCGTCTGAAATGTATTCAGCGACATCGCCGGATATTACAGTGACATCGCCGCACTTCTGGCGGAGCAGAGCCGCCGTCTGCGGGTATTTTTCCTGCGCTCGTTCGGTCATCAGCACGGAAATAATTCTGAAACTGCTCCCGGCAAGCTCGCCGCAGAGGTGATCTCCCTCAACAGCGAAAACGCCCTGGGCATCCCTCTCGGATTTTTCCCGGAGAAGCTCCCGGAAGCGCTTTACAGCGTCGTTTTTTCTTGATGTTATCACCAATGGAGCAAATCCCCCTACATAGCGAAAAATCTCACGCCCCGGAACAGAACGTGAGATATTATCACGATTAAAGCGCTGCCTTAGCCTTCTCTGTCAGTGCAGTGAAGCCTGCTGCGTCATTGATTGCGATCTCAGACAGCATCTTTCTGTTCAGAGTGATGCCAGCCTTCTTCAGACCGTTCATGAAAGTGGAGTAGTTCATGCCGTTTGCCTTAGCAGCAGCAGAAATTCTGGTGATCCAGAGCTTTCTGAAATCTCTCTTCTTAAGACGTCTGCCAATGTAAGCATACTGACCGGACTTCCAAACAGCTTCCTTAGCGGTCTTGAACAGTCTGCTCTTGCCGCCCCAGTAACCCTTAGCCAGCTTTAATGTTCTATTTCTTCTCTTGCGAGTTGCGAGTGCGCCCTTTACGCGTGCCATTTTACATTACCTCCTGAAATTTTGTTCGTGCGGATATTCCGCATCTCGATTATTTGTACGGAATAAGGCTCTTTACAGCAGCTACGTTGGTAACGTCTGCATATGCGCCAGCACGCAGGCCTCTCTTGCGCTTTGTGGACTTCTTGGTAAGAATGTGGCGTCTGTTGGTGTGACCCATCTTTACCATACCGTTCTTTGTCAGCTTGAAGCGCTTCTTCGCTCCGCTGTGAGTTTTGATCTTAGGCATTTTGTTATCCTCCTTGAGATTTTTTATCGGGCTTCACACTTGTGCAGCCTTGCCTGTCTTATTTCTTAGGGCTGAGCACTATCGCGTAGTTCTTGCCCTCAAGCTTTGACGGCTTTTCGGAACCGCCGTACTCTGAAACGGCATCGAGGAATTTCTTCATCAGTTCTTCACTGAGATTCATATGCGACATCTCTCTCGCACGTCTGAAGCGAATGGTGACCTTTACCTTGTCGCCGTTCTGGAGGAACTTGATGCAATTCTTGACCTTGATGTTGAAATCGTTGGTGTCGATGTTGAGCGACATCTTGATCTCCTTGACCTCAGCCTGCTTCTGGTTCTTCCGGGCTTCCTTTTCCCTCTTGGTCTGCTCAAAACGGTATTTTCCAAAATCCATGATCTTGCATACCGGAGGATTTGCCGTCGGAGCGATGAGAACGAGGTCAAGATCTGCCTCGACCGCCTTTGCAAGCGCGTCCGCAGTCGCCATAATGCCGAGCTGCTCGCCGTCTGCGCCGACTACTCTTACTTCCTTTTCACGGATATCCTCATTGATGAGCTGTTCTTTCGTGCCGATATCAAAGCACCGCCTTTCTTTCTTACGTTTCAGCTGTGAAATAAAATAAGCGCGAGCACACACTGCTCACGCTTAACAGAATGCCTTACGGCTTGTTCGCATTAAACATACCGCGCCTGGCAGAATTAACGCCGACGGGTGAGAGTGTGGTGACTCTACTTTCAAACTTACTTTAACATTTTACCACATCGGAAACGATTTGTCAATAGCTTTTTTAAAAAAAATCAAACTTTTTAGGGTGTTTCTCAAGAAAGCTAACGTAATCCTCTGCCGGGACGGGCTTTGAATAGTAGTATCCCTGGAGGTAATCGCAGCCCATATCTATCAGCAGCTTTGCCATTTCTTCCGTTTCAACGCCCTCGACAACGATCTTCTTGCTGAGCGATTTCAGCATCTCCACGGTATGGCGGAGTATCACGAACGCTTCCTTGTTCTCCATCGCCGCCCACAGAATGCTCTTGTCAATCTTCACTATGTCGGTCGGCAGGGTGATCAGATAGTTTGCGGTCGAGAAGCCGGTGCCGTAGTCGTCCATGGAGAACGTCACGCCATGAGATATCAGGTTCGTCATATTACGCAGGAGAACGTCATAATTTGCAAGCCCTGCAGTCTCCGTTATCTCGAAGTTTATCTGCTCCGGGGAAATTCCGTATTCCTCCATTATCGCCATGAGCCTGTCTGCAAGCTGATCCTGGACGCACTGGAGCGCCGAAAGATTGACCTCTATGTACTCCACGCCAAGCTTCTGCGCCTGCCCGGATTTCATGAACCCGCACACCTTACGGAACGCGATCTCGCCGATCTCAATTATCATTCCGTTGGACTCTGCCAGCGGGATAAACTCTTCGGGACTTACGAAACCAAGCTCCTCATCACGCATGCGGATAAGCGCTTCAGAGCACACGAATCCGCGCTCCGCCGATGCGTATATCGGCTGATAATACATTTCAAAGCTCTTGTTCACAATGGAATTCTTTATCGTGCTGAGGATGCGCATTTCACGCTTTTTCGCGGTGATGGAATCCATCGTTGCAACGAACACGCTTCCCTCCGCCTTTTTCGTGGTACGCAGAGTGTATTCTATCGCGTCACGGACATCCTCCGCAGTTGACGCGAAATCCGGATAGCGCACAAGGCACATTTTCGGAGTCAGGGCGATCTCAACGCCGCAGACGCTGACGGTTCCGGCGAACGCGCGCTGGATACGCTCGGTTATGTAGTTTTCGGTGAGCTTCTGGCGCTCGTTTGTGAATGTCGCGAACTCACAGTTTCCGAGGTGATAGACCTCCTTCGTTCCCAGCCTCGACTGGAGCATTTCCGAAATCGACTTTGCAGCCGCGCCGCGCTCCCGAACCTGGAACAGTCCGTTGACGTAATTCAGACCATCAAAGCGTATCGCAATGATGGTGAACGGGTGATTTTTCTGCATGCGTTCCTCGACACTCAGATAAAAAGCGTCGTAATTGTAGCAGTTTACCGCCTTGTCCGTAAAGTCGTCCGGGTTCTGAAGTATTATCAGGAACATTACCAAAGAAAGCGAGATGGCGAAGTTTCCGACGACCTGATCCGGAACAAACAGCTGTAAGAGCGCTGCGCCGATCATGAAAACCACGAACGTCACCACTGAAACGATCTGCATGACGCTAAGCTTCCGGCGGTAATTTATGAACATCACTGTCGCATATACAATCAGCAGAGCTGCGGTGGCGGGATAAGCAAAGAACAGCGGTCCATGGCAGTACTGCATCTTATCGTCAAAGTAAATTATGAGTTTTGTGAACGGAGTCGTTACAAGCAGCAGTATCTCCGCAATTATGATACAGAAAGTGAATATCGTATTTGCTCTGGACATTCTGTTGCGCTTGGTGAGCGCAATGACATACATCATATACAGCACGGCTTCCAGGTCATAGAATATCAGATATGATATATGGATAACATAGTTCACCGCAAGCGGCAGACTTCCGGCGACCCGCAGCGTTTTTATCGCAAATACATGCATCACGCAGGACATAAAGGTGCATACTACCATTCCGACGTACACCTGGTTCGACATGCCCGGATACTTTCTGCGGGCGCAGTATAGGGTCAGCAATACGGCAAGAAGCCCCATTGCGGCATATTCATACTCCACCGCGTAATTAATGAAGTTCAAGTACGCCACCCCCGAATGAAACATTTTATTACTGATACATCAATTTTAGCACATTATAATCAAATTGTCAATGTGACTGAATAATTTTTGTGAAAAATAACAAAAGCACGGTGTTGCCAGAAAAGCAGCACCGTGCGCTTATGTGTGTAAAAATTACTTGATAACTCTTACGGAAACAACGCCTGCAACAGACTTGATGGAAGCCTCGATGCCTGCGACGTCGCCCTTTACATCAAGGCAGGTGTACGCATAGTCCTTCTTGGACTTGCTTACCATGTTCTCAATGTTCAGACCGGCAGCGGAAACCGGAGCTGTGATGTTGTTCAGCAGACCTTCGGAGTTCTTGTGGATAACGCAGATCTTTGCGTTGCCGGAAATTGCCATCTCAACATTCGGCAGATTTACAGAGTTCTTGATGTTACCGTTCTCAATGTAGTCAGAAACCTCCTTGACTGCCATAACCGCGCAGTTGTCCTCGCTTTCGGGAGTGGAAGCGCCCAGGTGCGGCATTGCAACAACGCCGTCAAGACCGATAAGTCCATCGGTAGCGAAGTCTGTTACATAGCATGCCATACCGCCGTTTGCGAGTGCGTCGATGATAGCCTTTTCGTCAACCAGGGTGTCTCTTGCAAAGTTCAGCAGACGTACTGTCTTCTTCATGGAAGCGATAGCTTCCGCGTTGATCATACCCTTGGTGTCAGGCAGTGCGGGAACGTGCAGTGTAATGTAATCGCACTTCTCGAAAATCTCCTTGTTGCTCTTTACATAATGTACCTTGCCGGAGAGCTTGAGAGCGTTCTCAACGGAGAGGAACGGGTCAGCGCCGTAAACGTCCATACCCAGCTCAGCAGCTGCGTTAGCTACCAGGATACCGATAGCGCCCAGACCGATAACGCCGAGCTTCTTGCCCATGATCTCAGGACCTACGAACTGGCTCTTGCCCTTTTCAACCAGCTTTCCTACCTCGTCGCCCTTGCCCTTGAGAGTCTTGATCCAGTCCATAGCAGCCGGGATCTTTCTGGATGACAGCAGCAGACCTGCGATAACAAGCTCCTTAACAGCGTTTGCGTTTGCGCCGGGGGTGTTAAAGACAACGACGCCCTTTTCGCTGCACTTGTCGATCGGGATATTATTTACGCCTGCGCCTGCTCTTGCGATAGCCAGCAGGTTGGAGGGCAGCTCCATCTCGTGCATGGAAGCGGAGCGAACCAGGATAGCGTCAGGATTTGCGATATCATCGCCGACGGTGTACTTGCTCTTGTCGAGAAGATCAGTACCGCATGCAGCGATCTTGTTTAATGTAAGAACGTTATACATAATAATGATGTTCCTTTCATTCGGTGTTTTCCACCGTGATTAAGTTTTCTCCCCCATTCTCTGGGGGAGAAAATAATTTACTTGGGTAAATCGGTGATAACAGGCTTGCCGTCCTTGTCGAGCAGGGGCGTAAGCCCTCCGCCGTAGCCGTCCCTGTGCCAGAGATAGCAGACGCCTGTGGCTGTATCAACAATGACCTGTGTGCTCGTATTCAATGTAGATTCCTTATGACCTACAACGAATCTGTCAGCCATTCTCAGCCTCGAACTTCTTCATGAATTCAACCAGCTTCTCAACGCCCTCGATAGGCATAGCGTTGTAGATGGAAGCTCTCATGCCGCCTACAGTTCTGTGACCCTTGAGATTTACGAAGCCAGCTGCGGTAGCCTCCT
>CAKSHT010000036.1 GCA_934457235.1 uncultured Oscillospiraceae bacterium | reverse complement strand
GAGTCGGACTTGACGGAAATTACCTCGGGAATGCCGGCGCGGGCGTAGATACGCTCATACGCCTTGTGGCAGCGCATGTAGTATTCCTCCAGATCCTCCTGGGAGGTGTGGAACGAATACGCGTCTTTCATGGTGAACTCGCGTACTCTGATAAGACCGCCGCGGGGACGCGCCTCGTCACGGAACTTCGTCTGTATCTGATAGATCATGAACGGGTACTTGGTGTAGCTGTTTGCGTACTCGCGGACGAGCTGTACTGCGGCCTCCTCGTGGGTCATTCCGAGAACCATCTGCGCCTTGTTGCGGTCAGTAAATCTCAGCAGCTCGCTGCCGATGCTCTCATATCTGCCGGACTCCTGCCAGAGGGTCGCGGGCATTACGACCGGGAAAGATACCTCCTGACCGTCGATGGCGTCCATCTCCTCGCGGATTATCTGCTCGATCTTGCGGGTGATGCGCTTTAATGGCATGTAGCTGGAGAAGATTCCGTTCGCAACGTACTTCATGTAGCCGCCGCGTATCATCAGTGCGTGGCTGTCGATGTTACAGTCGGAGGGGCGCTGCTTGAAACGGTCGCCGACAAGCTTTTCAAGTTTCATGTTTTTCTTCCTTTCAGATGTTGAATGTTGAATTTTTCAGAATACAAAAAGCCCTGAGCATTTCTGCTCAGGGCGAACTGTACAGAGTCCGTGTTACCACCTGAATTCGGGTGTTACCCGCGCTTCACGTCATACAACGCTCCTCATTTAACGGTGAGTTCCGGCGCCGCTTACTGCCGGGCATATTCCGGGTTCCGGGCGCAGCTCAAAGACGGGTTCGGCATATCATCAATAACGGCTCGCACCGACCGCCGTTTCTCTGGAAAATCAGAAGTGCCTACTGTTTCTTGTCACAGCTTTTCGTATTCATATAAATTGATTATAGCACGATTTTATGGATTTGTCAACACAGAATCACCCGTTTTTTATTGTTTCCGGAAAATAATAAATAACGTCTTTAACAGCTGAATTATTAAGTACTTGCTGAATTTTTTTTATTTTATGATAAAGTGCGTCAAAAGGGATACTGTTTAAGCTTGACATCAGGTAATTGGTGTGATATAATTTTATCAAAAAAAGGAGTGGATAAAAATGATAAACTATAAATGCAAAATCAAGGCAAAAATGATCAGACTTATGACCACTGCGGCGGTGCTATGCAGTATGTGCTCTGTACTTACCGCATGCTCTATGAAAGCGTTGTCAGACATTTCCGAGGCTGACAGCACCAACTCACAGTTAACATCTGCGGTTGATAACAGTGCTGTACAGGCAATGTCCGCCGAAAATTCCGAAAACGAACAGAGCACTGATGTACCGGAAAGTTCAGTTCCGGAAGAAACAGAGGCAGCTGTTGCCAGTACGCCGGTTTCTGTTTCTGACAGTGCAACCATGGGAGAAAATAATGCTCTTGCAAAAGCACAAAGTTATCTCAGGTTCTCTTCCTTTTCAGAGAAGGGGCTTATAGAACAGCTTGAATTTGAGGGCTTTACCACGTCTGAAGCCGAATACGGTGCAAAGCATTGCGGAGCAGACTGGAATGAGCAGGCGGCAGATATGGCTCAAAGTTATCTTAATTTTTCTTCTTTTTCACGCGAGTCGTTGATAGAACAGCTTGAATATGAAGGCTTTACACATGCTCAGGCGGTTTACGGCGTTGACCAGGTCGGAATAAATGAAGAAGATCAGGCAACTGAAAAAGCAAAGGATTATTTAAAATATTCGTCTTTTTCCTATAATGGTCTTGTTGAGCAGCTTGAATTTGAAGGCTTTACGCATGAACAGGCTGTAATGGGTGTTGACAACTGCGGAGCAGACTGGAACGAACAGGCGGCAAAGAAAGCCGAAAGCTATCTGAAATATTCGTCTTTTTCTCGTGAGGAACTGATAGAGCAGCTTGAATTTGAAGGCTTCACGTATGAGCAGGCAGTGTATGGTGTAAGCGCAGTGGGATATTGAGATGAATTGACCCGTTGATTGGAAGAGAAACTGATGTTTGAAAATACTTTTTTACGAAGAATTTTCAAAAAAACTATTGATTTTCTGAAAAGAACGTGGTATAATACATAAAGATAGATTAGACTGAAGACTGGGGTTCGCTCCAGTCTTTAAGTTTTAATCGGGGATATGCAGCAATGTGTATCCCGCTGCATATTCTGAAAGGAGCTGTCTGAATGGCACTGGCAAAGGGTCTTAGCTCGATCGAGGCGGCGGCTGACGCTGCGGTAAGACCGATAGTAGAGGGCCACGGCTACACGCTGTGGGACGTATGGTTCGCCAAGGAAGGCGCAAAGTGGTACCTGCGTATTTTCATAGACCGTCCGGGAGGGGTCTCAATCGACGACTGCGAGTCGATCGACGGACTTATCAACGCGGAGATCGACAAGCAGGATTTCATTGACAAGATCGACTATCTGGAGATAGGTTCGGCGGGTCTGGAGCGCCCCGTGCGCCGTATAGCCCAGCTGGAACCGTCGATAGGCAAGAAGATCATCGTCAAGACCTACAAGCTGTGCGAGGGCGCTCCCTCAAAGGCATTCAGCTGCGTGCTGAGCGGCTTTGACGGCGAGAATATCACGTTGACCGGAGATTTCGGCGGGCTGGTGCTTCCGCTTGCTGACGTTTCTGCAATAAATTACGACGACTTTGATGACGATGATCTGCTCAAAAGCGGAGACTGAACTAAACATTTACGGAGGAATAATGGAAAATGGCTAAGAAAAAGGTACAGCCCAAGGACGATATGATGGATTTCTTCACTGCGCTGACTGAATACGCGCAGGAGAAGGGCATCGACAGAGATGTATTCGTGGCGAAGATCAAGAGCGCCATCGAAAAGAGCCTCAAGACGAACATGCACCTTGAGGACAAGGACAGCGAGGTAGTGTTCGTAAACATAGACTTCGACCGTCAGATATTCAATGTCAGCGTACTTAAGGAAGTCATCGAGGTAGTGGACACACTGTACGAGCCGGAGATCGAGATCGTGCTTGAAGACGCGCGCAAGATCGACCCGAACGCCCAGGTCGGCGATCATATCAGAGTCCCCGTTGACACTCACGAGTTCAAGCGTATCGCGGCGAAGAACGCCAAGGACCTCATCAAGCAGGGCTTCCGCGATGTAGAGCGCCAGCAGCTCAGCGAGATGTGGGGCGAATATGAGAACGAGGCGGTTTCCGCTATCGTAACCAAGATCGAACCTAAGACTGGTCACGCTACGATCGAGGTAAACCACAACGAAGTTCTCCTTATGCGCCAGGATCAGATTCCGGGCGAGATACTTCATGTCGGCGATGTCATCAAGGTATATATCACCGGCGTTTCCAAAGAATATAAGGAAGGCGCAAAGCGCCAGTCACTGCGCATCACACGTACCGACAAGGGACTCATCAAGCGCCTGTTCGAGCTGGAGTGCCCTGAGATCTACGACGGAACAGTCGAGATCAAGGCTACCAGCCGCGCTCCCGGATCACGTTCCAAGATCGCCGTTATCAGCAACGACCCGAATGTTGACGCAGTCGGTGCATGCATCGGTACCCAGAAGTCCCGTATCAACGCCGTAACCAAGGAGCTTAAGGGCGAGAAGGTTGACGTGGTTCTCTACAGCGAGGATCCAGAGGAGTTCATCAAGCAGGCGCTCAAGCCCGCCGAGGTGCTCCGCGTTGTTATCAACGATCCGCACGTAAGAGCGTGCAAGGCTATCGTTCCGGATAACCAGCTGTCGCTTGCCATCGGCAACAAGGGTCAGAACGCGCTGCTCGCGGCTAAGCTTACTGGCTTTAAAATTGACATCAAGGCTGAGAGCAAGGTAACTCCTGAGGATCTCGAGGTCATTGAGTATCCTGAGGAAGAGGAGCAGACCGACGCTGCTGAGAGCGCCGCAGCAGAGCAGGCTGAGATTCCTGCGGCTACTGAGGAAACAGGCAGCACCGAGGAATAAGGAGCGTCATATGCAGGAAAAGCACATTCCGCTGCGCAAATGCATAGGCTGCGGCGAAATGATAGGCAAAAAGGGTTCCGTGAGGATCGTCCGCAGCAAGGACGGTGAATTGTCCGTTGACCTCACGGGAAAAAAGCCCGGACGTGGCGCGTATCTCTGCCGGAGCAAGGAGTGCCTGGAGCTTGCGAAGAAGGGCAGGAAGCTTGAACGCGGTCTGAAATGCGCCATACCCGATGAAATATATGAAATTCTTGAAAAGGAGCTGAGTTCGGATAAATAAGGAACTTTCGACGATCTGCCTTTGCCGCCGTGCCGGTAAGCTCGTTATGGGCTTTGACGCGGCTGTGCAGGAGATGACGGCGCCTAAGTCAAAGGCGGCTGGTATCATTCTGGCGGCGGACGTGTCGCCCAAGACAGAAAAAGAGATCTGCTTCCACGCAGAGAAGTGCGGCACGCCGGTCGTTCACGGTGATTTCACCATGGACGACGCGAAGGACGCTGTCGGAAAGCGCACGGGCATCTTCCTGGTGCTCGACGCGGGATTATACGGCTCTATCACAAAACATATATCTGAAGCCCGGAATTGAGAAGCGGATATTCCGGGAACGACTAATCAGTATGGAGGAAAGTTACATTGCCAAACAAAAAGTATCGTGTACAGGATATTGCGGCTGACATGGGTGTTGACCGCAGTGAGATAATTCAGCTGCTGGACGGCGCTTTCGAGGGTTCCAAGAAAGCACAGACCTCCCTCAGCGACCAGGAGATAAGCTACGTGCTGGAGAACTACTCCAAGAAGCACGAGGTAAAGAGCTTTGACGAATATTTCAAGGCTACCGCAGGTCAGAAGACCGAAAAGCCCAAGGCTGAGGAGAAGAAGCCTGCTGCAAAGAGGAAGCCCGCCGCGAAGAAGGAGGAAGCTCCCGCAGAGCCTAAGGCTGAAGCAAAGGCAGAGGTAAAGCCGGAGGTAAAGGCAGAGCCTAAGACTGAAACTAAGGCAGAAGTTGATCAGGCGCCTAAGAACGAGGTAAAGACAGAGAATAAGCCGGAAGTCAAGGCAGAGCCTAAGGCTGAGGCAAAGACAGATGTCAAGCCGGAAGCAAAGGCTGAACCCAAGCCCGAATTTAAGGCAGAAGTCAAGGCAGAGTCGAAGCAGGAAGCAAAGCCCGCAGCTCCCAGACAGAATGACAGACCGCAGAGCCGCGACAACACCGGCAGACCCGGCGATCGTCCGCAGTTCAATAACAACAGGAACGGCGACCGTCCTTTCAACCGCGACAACAATGCACGTCCCGGTGCAAACGGCGATCGTCCGCAGTTCAATAACAACAGGAACGGCGACAGACCGTTCAACCGTGACAACAATGCACGTCCCGGCGCTAACGGTGAACGTCCGCAGTTCAACAATAACAGAAACGGCGACAGACCGCAGTTCAACAACGGAAGACCCGGCGACCGCCCCCAGTTCAATAACAGCAGAAATGGCGACCGTCCTTTCAACCGCGATAACCGCGACGTACGCAGGGAGCAGGTGAATCCGCTGGCTGACAGCTCCAAGCAGAGCATCAAGAAGCCTGCTATCGACTCCTCCAAGATCAAGGTCAACACTCCGCCCACCCAGAAGCAGAAGGGCGAGGCTGTTCAGCGCGGCGAGCAGGTAACAAAGATGGTAGACACCCGCGGCAGCTACGTTGAGCTTGATAAGTACAACGAGCGCTACGAGACAATCGCTCCCGCAGGAAGAATGTCCAACGACAGCTTCCAGCGCAAACAGAAGATCCAGCAGAAGTCCCAGAACAAGGGCAAGCCGTTCAATAGCAAGCGCGAGACAGAGGCTCAGAAGCTCAAGCGCCTTGAACTTGAGCGCGCAAGAAAGCAGCAGCTCAAGGTTCAGATCCCGGACGAGATCATTGTATCCGAGCTTGCTTCCAGACTGAAGGTAACAGCTACCGAGGTAATCAAGAAGCTGTTCAACCTGGGCGTTATGGCTAACTTAAACGAGACCATCGACTTCGATACCGCTTCCCTGGTTGCTGAGGAACTCGGCGCCAAGGTAGAAAAGGAAGTCGTTGTGACCATTGAGGAGCGTCTGTTCGAGGATACTCCCGACAATCCGGAGAGCCTGCAGCCGCGTGATCCGGTCGTAGTTGTAATGGGTCACGTTGACCACGGTAAGACGTCCCTGCTGGACTATATCAGACATGCCAGCGTAACTTCCACCGAGGCAGGCGGCATCACACAGCATATCGGTGCTTACAGAGTGCACATCAACGACCGCGATATCACATTCCTGGATACTCCGGGACACGAAGCGTTCACATCTATGAGAGCGCGCGGCGCGAGCATCACGGATATCGCTATACTGGTAGTGGCGGCGGACGACGGTATCATGCCGCAGACCGTTGAGGCTATCAACCACGCAAAGGCTGCCGGAGTTTCCATCATCGTTGCCATCAACAAGATGGATAAGGAGGGCGCAAATCCCGATAAAATCAAGGAAGAGCTCACCAAGTACGACCTCGTGTGCGAGGAGTGGGGCGGCGACGTTATCTGCGTTCCTGTTTCCGCAAAGACCGGTGAGAATATAGACACACTGCTTGAGATGGTTTGCCTGACCGCAGACGTCCTCGAACTTAAGGCCAACCCGAACAGACTGGCTACCGGTGCGGTAATCGAGGCAAAGCTGGATAAGGGCAGAGGTCCTATCGCTACCGTGCTGGTACAGAACGGTACGCTGCATTCCGGCGATGTCCTCATCGCAGGTATGTCCGTTGGCAGAGTCCGTGTAATGCGCGACGACAAGGGCAGGACCGTAAAGGAAGCAGGTCCATCAGTTCCTGTTGAGATCATGGGCCTGGCTGACGTTCCGTCCGCAGGCGATACTTTCGCAGCGGTAGAGGACGAAAAGCTTGCTCGTGAACTTGTTGAGAAGCGCCGCCAGGAGGCTAAGGAAGAGCAGTTCAAGGCTTACCACCAGGTAACTCTCGACAACCTGTTCTCTTCCATCGAGGAGGGTACCGTCAAGGAGCTTCCCATCATCGTCAAGGCTGACGTACAGGGCTCCGTTGAGGCTGTCAAGCAGTCCCTTGAGAAGCTCTCCAACGAGGAAGTACGCGTACGCGTTATCCACGGCGCTGTTGGCGCAGTAAGCGAGAGCGACGTAATGCTCGCTGCGGCTTCCGGCGCTATCATCGTCGGCTTCAACGTAAGACCCCACCCGTCCGCACAGGACAACGCAAAGCGCGACGGTATCGAGATCCGTCTGTACCGCGTAATCTATGACGCTATCGAGGATATCACCGCTGCAATGAAGGGCATGCTCGCTCCGAAGTTCAGAGAGGTTGACCTTGGCAGAGTTGAGGTACGCCAGGTGTACAAGATCACAAACGTCGGCATAGTTGCCGGTTCCTATGTGCTTGACGGCAAGGTCGCAAGAAACGGTCAGGTACGTATCGTCCGCGATGGAATAATCGTCGGCGACGACAAGATCGCAGGTCTGCAGCGCTTCAAGGATTCCGTCAAGGAAGTCGCTGCCGGCTACGAGTGCGGTATCAGCCTGGAGAAGTTCACCGATATCAAGGTCGGCGATATCTTCGAGGCTTATACTATGGAAGAATATCGTGACTGATGAACGCGCCACCGGGCGCTCCGGCGTCCGGCTGCGTCTGGTCAGAGGGAGGTTCTATGGCTAATTTCAATCTTAAAAGACTTTCCGAGGATATAAAGCGGGAGCTTTCCTCCGCAGTCAGCGGAGTGAAGGATCCCAGGGTTTCAAAGAATTTTGTGACGGTCACTCACGTAGAGCTTACAAGCGACCTGTCCTACTGCAAGGTGCACATCGCGTGCCTGGGCGGCGAGGGCAGGACTGCCAAGGCAGTGGAGGGTATGACCGCCGCTTCCGGATATTTCAAGAAGGCGATCGCAGCGCGTATCCGCATGAGAAAGATGCCGGAGCTGATATTCCTGCCGGATAACTCGCTGGAATACAGTGCGCACATCGAAGAGATACTCGCGAAGCTGCCGAAGCCGGCTCAGCAGGAACCGGCTTCCGATGAGCAGGAGGAGCCTGATGAGGAGAATTGACCTTAACGAAGCCGCGAATTTCCTGCGGGAAAACGACTGCTTCGTTATCCTTATGCACGGCAGCCCCGACGGAGATACGCTGGGCTGCGGCTTCGCCCTGTGCGGAGCGCTGCAGCAGCTCGGAAAAAAGGCAAAGGCAGTGTGCCCGGATCCTATTCCCGGAAAATTCAACTATATGTTCCGCGAGATAAAGCAGCAGGAGTTCGAACCGCAGACCATCGTAACGGTCGATGTGGCGGATACCAAACTGCTCTATGGTATGAGAGAACTTGGCGAAAAGGCGGCGCTTTGCATTGACCACCATGTCAGCAACACGGAGTACGCCGAGCGTCTGCTTCTGGCGCCGGAATATGCGGCTGCCGCTGAACTAATGTTCGAACTGCTGTACTCCATGAAGGACGTGAAAATAACCAGCAGCATCGCCGACTGCCTCTACACCGGAATCGCGACGGACAGCGGCTGCTTCAAGTACAGCAATACCTCTCCGCAGACGCATGTCTACGCGGCGGAGCTTATGAAGCTCGGCGCGGATATCGTACCGATAAATTACGCGATGTTTGATATGAAGAGCCAGGGCAGACTGAAACTAGAGCAGCTTGCGATCAGCAAGATACGCTATTACTCCAGCGGCAGAATAGCCGTCATCGATGTAACTCAGTCGCTGATAGACTCCATAGATGGTATCGACAGCGAGGACGTGGGCGCGCTTTCCGCTATCCCGCGACAGATAGAGGGCGTGGATATCGGTATCTGCATCAAGGAGAAGAATCCCGGATTTTACAAGGTATCGCTGCGCTCCAGCGAAAATGCGGACGTTTCCGCGATCGCTCAGCAGTTCGGAGGCGGCGGGCACGCGAGAGCTGCCGGCTGCGCGTTCGAAACCTCCCTGGAGGATGCTGAAAAGAAGATCGTCTGGGCGTGCGCAAAGGCTCTGGGTAACGCCACATGACGGGAATAATCTGCGTAAACAAGCCGCAGGAGTTCACTTCATTCGACGTGGTGGCTTCCATGCGGAGGTGCTTCGGCACTAAGAAAATAGGGCACGGCGGAACGCTCGACCCGATGGCGACCGGAGTGCTTCCGGTATTCGTAGGAGGCGCTACCAAGGCGGTCGATCTGGTTCCGGATGACAGCAAGAGCTATCGCGCCGGGTTCCGGTTGGGGTTCGTTTCCGACACCCAGGATATCTGGGGGAAGCTGCGCTCCCGCTGTGAGAACGGGATTTCAGAAGCGGAAATGGAATTCGCCCTGGAGGATTTCCGGGGCAACATCATGCAGATACCGCCGATGTACTCAGCGCTGAAAGTCAACGGGCAGAAGCTCTGTGACCTGGCGCGCAGGGGAATAGAGGTCGAGCGCAAGCCGCGCCAGGCGACTATTTTCCGTCTGGAGCTTGTCAGCTTCGACGGCACCGACGGCGTTATAGATGTTGACTGCTCCGGCGGCACGTATATCCGCACGCTGATAAACGATATCGGCGAGAGTCTGGGCACCGGCGCGGTAATGACAAGTCTGTGCAGGACAAGGAGCTGCGGTTTTAATCTGGCTGAGTGCCACGAGCTGGAGGACATACGCTCGGCGGACAAGGAGCAGCTGGAGCGCTGGCTGCTCCCGGTGGAAAACGTTTTCGCGGCTCTGCCGGAAATACCGCTGGACGAGGTGCAGCAGAGAATGTACCTCAACGGAGTGCGCCTGGACGCCGACAGGCTGATGAAGCGCACCGAAACTGACGTACTCAGCCGCGTCACCGCCGGGGGAGCGTTCCTCGGAGTGGGGCGCATAAATTCTGATGGTGAGCTTGTCCCGGTGAAGCAGTTCCGGGGCGAGTGAGAATGCCGGTTTATCCGGTGAAGATGGTGAAATAATTGATCGACATAACTAACAGCGGAAAGGCTGCGGAAAAGACCGCAGTTGCGCTGGGCTATTTTGACGGGCTTCATCTGGGGCACGTTGGCGTAATAGGCGCGGCAATGGCGCAGCCGGGGCTGAAACCGGCGGTGTTCACGTTCAACTGCGACACCACGCTGCCGAAGTTCCGCGGTCCGGAGGACATAATCTCGTTTGAGAACAAGTGCGAGCTGATGGAGAAGCTCGGCGTACAGTACATCTATGCGCCGGATTTCGCGGAGGTATGCACTCTGACTGACGAGGAGTTCGTGAAGAAAATACTCATCGACCGGCTGAATGCAGGCTTCGCCTGCTGCGGCAGGAACTTCCGGTTCGGCAGGGGCGGAAGCGGTACGCCGGAGCGTCTGGCGGAGATCGGCGCAAAGTACGGAATGCGCGCCGAGGTCGTTCAGGACGTCTGCCTGGACGGACAGATCATCAGTTCCACGCGTATCCGAGAGCATATCCGCAAGGGCGAGATCGAGCAGGCGAACAGGCTGCTCGGCTACGAGCTGTGGTACAGGCTCCCGGTAGTGAGGGGCAACGAGATCGGGCGTACGATAAGCTTCCCGACGATAAACCAGATAATTCCGGATACCAACATAATACCGAGATACGGCGTGTACAAGAGCTATGTCGAGGTGGACGGAAAGCAGTACCACGGTGTGACGAACATCGGCGTGAAGCCTACGGTAACACGCCGCGACGGCACCGGTGCGGTCATGGAAACGCACATCATAGGCTACAGCGGCGACCTTTACGGAAAGAACATCGCAGTGGCTCTGGTGCGGTTCATTCGCCCGGAGGTGAAGTTTTCGGGACTTGACGAGCTTAAACAGCAGATAGCCAGGGACAAGGAAAATGCGCTGCGCTGAAATGCAATAACCGCTATTAAGCGTAATATACGAAAGGACAATGACAAATGGAAGTCAGGACAAGATTTGCACCCAGCCCCACTGGGTACATGCACATAGGCAATCTGCGCACGGCGCTGTATACCTATCTTATTGCGAGAAAGAACAAGGGCAAGTTTATCCTGCGTATTGAGGATACCGACCAGGGACGCTACGTTGAGGGCGCTACCGACGTTATCTACAGGACGCTCAAGACCTGCGGACTTAACTGGGACGAGGGCCCGGACATCGGCGGTCCCTGCGGTCCGTATGTACAGAGCGAGAGAATGGGCATGTTCAAGGAATACGCCGAGAAGCTGGTGGAAACCGGACACGCATACTACTGCTTCTGCGGAAAGAACGAGGACAGCAGCGAGGACACCGCAAACGGTCTTGCCTCCGCGCACCGCTGCCCCTGCCGCGACCTTGACCCCGCCGAGGCGAAGAAGCGCCACGACGCCGGCGAATCCTGCGTAATCCGCCAGAAGATACCGAACGACGGAACTACCACGTTCCACGACGAGATATACGGCGACATCACCGTTGAGAATATCGACCTGGACGACCAGGTGCTGCTGAAATCCGACGGAATGCCTACCTACAACTTCGCTAACGTCGTTGATGACCATACAATGGGCATCACGCATGTCGTAAGAGGTAACGAGTACCTTTCCTCCGCGCCGAAGTACAATCTGCTTTACGCTGCATTCGGCTGGGAGCCGCCGATATACATTCATGTTGAGCACATCATGCGCGACGCTACGCACAAGCTCTCCAAGCGTGACGGCGACGCTTCCTTCGAGGATTTCCGCGCAAAGGGATACCTTACCGAAGCCATTCTGAACTACATTCTGCTGCTGGGGTGGGCGCCCAAGGGCGAGCAGGAGATATTCACACTGGATGAGATGATCGAGGCGTTCGATCTGTCCGGTATCTCCAAGTCACCGGCGATATTCGATCCGCTGAAGCTGACCGCCATCAACGCAGTGTATATCCGCAATCTCCCGCTCGACAAGTTCGTTGAGTACGCTGAGCCGTGGATACGTCAGACATGCAAGCGCACCGATATTGACCTGCCGCTTCTCTGCGCAGGCTTACAGCCCAGGACTGAGGTATTCAACGATATTCCGGAGCGCGTTGACTTCATAGACGCAATGCCGGAGTACTCCATAGACATGTACGTCAGCAAGAAGATGAAAACAACTCCCCAGACTTCTCTGGAAGCGCTCAGAAAGCTCATTCCGGTCATCGAGGGCGTTGAGGATTTCACAGCCGAGAACATTCATGACGCGCTCTTCAGGCAGATAGAAGCAGACGGCGTAAAGAACGGTCTGTACCTCTTCCCGCTGCGCGTTGCGCTCAGCGGAAAGGCAGTAACTCCCGGCGGAGGTGTGGAGCTTGCGAAGATACTCGGCAAGCAGGATACCCTCGACCGCATGAAGAAGGCTGTTGAGAAGCTGACTGCTGAAATCGGCTGATTTTACGCTTTATTCATAGTTAATTCACACTATCGTCACTTTAGTGTGATAATCTGATTATGTACGAGTGTATATTCCGGATATGCTCCGTGATATATGCCGAAAAATAATTACGGGCACTAACGCCCGATACAAAGGACATACCTATGATCGAAGTAAAAAACCTGAGCAAAAGCTACGGCAGCAAGCTCGCAGTGGACGGTATAAGCTTTACTGCCGGGGAGAGCGAGATACTCGGCTTCCTCGGACCGAACGGCGCGGGCAAATCCACGACAATGAACATGCTGACCGGCTATCTTTCGTCATCGGGAGGTCAGGCGCTCATCAACGGCGTCGATATCCTGGAGGATCCGGTGCGCGCAAAGAAGGACATCGGCTATCTGCCGGAGTTACCGCCGCTCTATCTGGATATGACGGTAATGGAATATCTGAATTTCGTGTACGACCTCAAGAAGTGCAAGCTCCCGCGTAAATCTCACCTCAACGAGATTTGCAGCCTGGTTAAGATAACCGACGTTTCCAGACGCGTTATCCGCAACCTTTCAAAGGGCTACAAGCAGCGCGTCGGACTGGCGCAGGCGCTGGTCGGAAATCCTAAGGTGCTCATTCTTGACGAGCCGACGGTCGGACTTGACCCGAAGCAGATAATCGAGATACGCACGCTTATCAAGAAGCTTGGCAGAAACCACACGGTTATCCTGTCCTCGCACATTCTGTCCGAGGTGCAGGCAGTATGCGACAAGATCGTCGTTATCGACAAGGGCAGGCTGGTGGCTAACGACACCACCGAGCACCTTTCGCACAACCTCTCCGCAGACCACAAGCTGACCGTACAGATAGAGGGCCCGACGAAGGAAGTCAAGGCGCTCCTGGAGCAGATACCTGAAATGCAGGAAGTCCACCTCAACCGCACTATTGATAACACGATAGGCGAGTACGAGCTGAATGCCGTGGAGGGCTGCGATATCCGCCGCGAGGTGTTCAAGCGTATGGCGGCGAGAAATTACCCGATACTGCTGATGAGAAGCAGCGAGCTGACGCTGGAGGAGATATTCCTCAAGCTCACCACCGGTGATTTTTACGGCAATACTGACAACGGAGGTGCGCGCAAATGACAGCTATAATGAAGCGTGAGTTCGCTTCCTACTTCACATCGCCGCTGGGTTACGTTTATCTTGCGGTGTTCTACGGGTTCTCCGGGCTGTTTCTGTGGATGACCTGCCTTTCGGCGTCCTCCGCGGATATGTCGGCGGTGTTCCTGTGGATGTTCTTCATCATGATGATACTTATTCCGATACTCACCATGAGAACTATGGCGGACGACAAGCGCCAGAAAACCGACCAGCTTACGCTTACTTCCCCGGTCAGCCTTTTCGGTCTGGTCGCAGGAAAGTTCCTGGCGGCGTTCTTCATTTTCCTGATCGGCGCTGCGATAATGCTCATCTATGCGCTGGGTCTGGCGGCTGCGGTGAATAATTCCGGCAGCGGAGCAGTGTTCAACTGGGCAGGATTTTTCGGCAATTTCGTCGGAATAGTGCTGATGGGAAGCGTGTTCATTTCCGCCGGTATCTTCATCTCCAGCCTTACTGAGAACCAGATGATCGCGGCTATCGGCAGCATCGGCGTGAATATCCTGCTGTGCCTGTTCGATATCATTTCGAACTTTGTTACGGTGCCGTTCCTCAAGAACATCATCAATGCGCTTTCCGTGCTGTACAAGTACCAGGAATTCACCTACGGCATTTTCAGTCTGAAGAATATTCTGTTCTTCCTTAGTCTGATAGTTATATTCAACTTCCTGACGATGCGTGTTATAGAGCGCCGTCGCTGGAGCTGAGAAAGGGGGAGCAGATATGAGCGATATCAACGAAGAAAAGAACCAGGAGCTTGAAAACTCCGCAGAAACCGCCGCTCCGGCTGCTGAAGCCCCTGCGGAAGAAAAGTCCGGAAAATCAGAAAAGCCCGCAAAGAAGCCTGCTGAGATACGCAACGGAAATCCTGCGGCAAGAAAGTTCAGGATAAACAAGCGCAACTTCAAGCACGGAACAATGGCTGTGGTATTCACAGTGCTGTTCATCGCGGCGGTCGTTGTGCTGAACGTTATCGTCAGCATGATATCCGACAGGATAGACACCACGGCGGATCTCTCCGACAGCGGTATCTATACCCTCGACGAGGCTACCGAGAACTATCTCGACAAGCTGACAATGGATGTGACTGTTTCCGTCATGAATTCCGAAACGGATTTTGAGGGCGGCGGCACCTATTACAAGAGCGTAAACGAGCTGCTGAAGAAGATGGAAATGCGCAATGCCAAGTTCCATGTTCAGTATCTCCAGATAGACCAGAACCCGGATTTCACATCCAGGTTCAGCGGTGAAACGCTTTCGGCAAACTACATCGTTGTCGAGGCTGCGGATACCGGAAGACACCGTATAATCACACCGGGAAGCTACTTCTCATGCAGCGCGTTCAGAGATCAGCTGTCACAGTACGGCTATCCCGAAACGTATATTGACCAGTACGTCGAGCAGTATGTGAACAGCTCCTATGCTTCCAGAGTCGTTGACGGAAGCAATATTGAGCAGGCGGCTATCTCTGCTATGCTGTATGTCACCAATACTGACCCGGTGCGCGTTGCGTTTACCGAGGGCTTCGGAGAGAGCGACAGCAGCACGCTTTCCAACCTGCTCAGCAAGAATGGCTACGATGTTGAGAACATCAACCTCCAGTCTGTTTCTGAGATAGACAGCGGCATTGACTACATCGTCATGTTCGCGCCGTCTATGGACTACGATAACGAGAACCTTGACAAGCTGGCGAAGTTCCTGGATAACGGCGGCGCTTTCGGCAAGAACCTCGTTTACTTCTCCAACGGTCAGGCTTACTATAACAAGACCTCCGACGACAGCTCCGCGCTTGTAAACCTTTCCGCGTTCCTGTCTGAATGGGGAATCGGTATCGGCGACAGCTATGTTATGCAGACCAATGCCGACTACACCTACGGCAATATGGCGATCGCACAGGTGCTTGATGTACAGGATACCGACTATGCAGGCGACGTTTACGGTAATTCGCTGTTCACATATGACGCTTATGTCCGCCCGGTAGTACAGATCTGGGGCGAGAGCAATTCCAAGAGCGGCGTTGAGCAGAAGGTGCTCGTAAAGACCTACGACGGAGCGTACCTCCGTCCGATGAGCACGCTGTCCGACAGCGAGTTCGACGTTTCTTCCGCAGAGTCCGGCGTATTCAACGACGCTATCTGCGCTTACAAGACCCACAGCACCACACAGGCGATAACCCGCGTTGTCGCTTTCGGCTCTGAGCTGTTCCCCGATGTAAGCTATTCCAACTCAAACAACCAGGATCTCCTGGTCAACATGTTCAACTATATCTCCGGCAAGACCGCCGGCGTGACTATCACAACAAAGTCCTTCTCCAACGTGGGATTTGATATGAACCAGGGCAATGCTGATGTGCTCGCGGTAATTCTGTGCATCGTTATTCCGGTCATCGTTATCGTTCTGGGTATAGTTATCTGGGTGCGCAGGAGGCACAGATAAATGGCAAAGCTTTCTAAAACGACCAGGACTGTTATCATCGCGGCGGCTGTGCTGCTGGTTCTCGGCGGCGTTATGCTCGCGCTGTTGATGACAGGATCGTCTGACAATAATATCTCCGGCGCAGGCACCGGAGAGGCGGGCACCTCCGAAAGCTCGTCCTCCGACAACTCGTCTTCCGACAGCAGTTCGTCTTCTTCCAGCTCCACAAGCTCTGAAAGCGAGAAGATCGTGATAACGGACAAGGAGCAGGAGAACGTAATGAAGCTGGAGGTCACTAACGAAACTGGCAGCTTCTCTTTCAACAGGCAGCAGCGCGAGGTTTCCTCCACTGACGACGACGGCAATGTGAGCACTTCAACCCAGTACTACTGGGTAAGCCCGGAGCTGGACGGCGTGGATCACAATGATTCCACCATCGGTTCGTTC
>CAKSHT010000035.1 GCA_934457235.1 uncultured Oscillospiraceae bacterium | reverse complement strand
GCCTACTTCCGCGCTCGACCCGGAGGGACGCGCTGAAGTCATTGAGATAATCGAGCGGCTGAAAGGCATGGGAAGCACCATCGTGCTCTCAACACATATCCTCTCGGACGTGGAGCGCGTTGCCAACCGTATAGGCATAATGACTAACGGAGCCATCGCTGAGCAGGGGAATCTGAACGATATCCTGCGCAAATACGCCGGCGACGTTATCCATCTGAAAGTCCGCGGACTTTCAGACGATCTGAAGATCAAGCTGCTGATGGTGGATTTCGCTCGGTCGGAGTACAACGATATGAACGATACGTTCCGCTTCGGTACTGACGATTCTGAGGAGTGCTCCCGCAGGCTGATAAAGCTGCTGGCTGACAACGACGCCGCGGCGGAGAGCCTTAAAATAGGTACTGCGAGCCTTGAAGAGGTATTCCGGAAGGTGGTGGGCGGCTGATGCAGATAAAGGCTGGATTCAAGAAGGAATGGCTGCAATTCACGCGGACATTCCGGCTCGGCGGCATCCTGCTGGGCATAATTTCGTTCGCGTTCGCTGATCCGCTGATGTACTGGGGCATGGGGCTTCTCATGCAGGCTATCTCGGATTCCTACGGAATGATAGGCAGTACCTCCACGGATATCGACAGTGCGCTCGGAATGCTGTTCGGAAGCGCAGGCACGACATACAGCGTGACGATGGCGGAGCTGTGCTCCACATCGCTTCTCATCGTGATGCTGGTGCTGATGTCACCCTGCGGCGGCGAGCAGAAGAAGCGTGCAACGATAATCCCGTCCTGCACGGGTCTGGATTTTTTCAACTACCTGGTGCCGAAGTATGTGCTTTATCCCGGAGTGATATTCGTGACCTCGTTCGTGTCCTGCTGTATTTCCGGCGGTCTGTGCAATCTGCTGTTTGACAGCGACCGTATAGGCATGGGAATGATACTGCTCGGCGCTGTGATGTGCGCGGTATACATGGCGTTCTACACTGTGGTTTATATGTCCATCGGACTTTGCACGAGCAGACCCGGTATCGTTACGGTGAGCATGTATCTTGGCGTATCGCTGGTGCAGATAATCCTGACCTCGCTGGATCTCACGGATTTCCACCCGCTGACCCTGCGTACGCTGGTGTGCGGCGGAATGTTTTCCGAGGATTTCGTGCTTGCGGACAATGTGGCTAGTATCCTGGTGGGAATAGCGCTTTCAGTGGTTATCGGAGTGATGATGTTCATTCTGACGCTGACCGTCCTCAAGGGCAAGAAGATAAACAACCAGGAAGATAAACCGGAATTTTAAAAAAAGCGTGGCTGATTTTACAGCCACGCATTTTTTATTACTGCTTCCTCGCGATAGCGTATTCATCGTCTGATGAATAGTAAGGGCAGTTGTAATTAGTGCCGGTCATGAAGCGGTACATCTCGTCCTCGTCGAGGTTCACAAGACATACCCAGCAGTCGCATTCTTCGTCGTATACATAGTTTACGCAGTCGTCGCAGTTAGTCATTTCGTTTCCTCCTTGCCGGCGTTTATCGCACGGAACGCCTGTTCCAGTGTGCGTACGCCGATTATCTGTATGCCGTAGCTCTCCGCCTTGCTGAGGGAAGAAAAGCTCTGTTTCGGGATTATACAGCGCTCAAATCCGAGCCGCGCGCCTTCCTTGACGCGCTCCCGTACGTGCGAAGCCGCCCGGACTTCACCGCCCAAACCGACTTCGCCGAATACCATCAGCTTCTCCGGTATGACCTTGTCGCACAGACCGGAATACAGCGCCAGCGCTACTGCAAGGTCCGCCGCGGGTTCGTCGAGCCTGAGTCCGCCGACGATGTTTACATAGACGTCTACGCCGCCGAAGAAAAATCCCGTGCGTTTTTCCAGTACCGCCAGCAGCATGTAGAGCCTGTTGTAATCAAATCCCGTAGCCACGCGGCGCGGCGCGGACAGCGACGATTTCGTCACCAGCGCTTGCACCTCCGCGAGAATGGGGCGCGTGCCCTCCACGGTGCATACAACAGCGCTTCCGGAAACGGTGGTGATACGCCCGGAGAGCATCATCTCCGATGGATTAGTGACCTCGTGCAGTCCGTCGTCGTCCATGTTGAACACGCCGATCTCGTTCGTGGAGCCGAATCGGTTCTTTATAGCGCGGAGGATCCTGTAGGAAAGCTGCTTTTCGCCCTCGAAGTACAGGACTGTATCCACGATGTGTTCCATTATCTTAGGTCCGGCGATTCCGCCGTCCTTGTTGACGTGACTGACGATGAATATGGGTATCTCTTCGGATTTCGCGAGGTGCATGAACGCGTTTGTGCATTCCCGCACCTGCACTATGCTTCCGGCGGAGGAATTTATTCCGCTGGAGGTTATCGTCTGAATTGAGTCGATTATAACGATATCCGGTTTGGATTTCTTTACTGCCTGTATAATACTCTCACAATTATTCCCGGAGGCGAGCATGAGGCTGCTGCTTCCGGAAACGCCCAGGCGGTCGGCGCGGAGCTTTATCTGGCGTTCCGATTCCTCGCCGGAAACGTAAAGTATCGTATGCTGACTGCTCATGAATCCGCATATTTGCAGCAGCAGCGTGGATTTTCCGATACCCGGGTCGCCGCCGATGAGCACCAGGGATCCTTTCACCAGACCGCCGCCGAGAACTCTGTCAAGCTCGGAAATTCCGGTGTCGTAGCGGGTCTCGTCCTCATAGCTTATGTCGTCTATGGGCGAGAATTTCAGCTCGCCGACCGGAGCCGCGGATTTTCCGCCGATGAGCGGCGCAGGCTCGGCTTCTTCTATGGTGTTCCAGCTTCCGCAGGCGGTGCATCTGCCGTTCCACTTGGAGTATTCCTGTCCGCATTCGCTGCATACGAACACAGTTTTGGGTTTCGCCATTTATTTTCTCCTTTTGGTAATAATTCAGACTTATTTCTCATATCCTTTGGACAAATAGTACTTTGTCCGCCACAGGGCGAAGCGACGGCGGTGCGGGCTTCTGCACCGCTGCCTATCAGATCTCTCCGGGGGTAATGGATATGAAATTCAATAAGAAAACACTCAGATTTGCAGCCAGCATGGCAGCGGTTTTCGCGGTGCTGGCGGTGTGCGCCCGCGTGACGGACAGCGCCCTGCCGGCTTCGGCGGATACCTCCGACAAGCCGGTGATCGTGCTTGACGCCGGACACGGAGGTCTTGACAGCGGCGCCGTCGGGAAAAACGGTACGCTTGAAAAGGATGTCAATCTCTCCGTTGTAAGGCGGCTTCAGCAGCTCCTGGAGCTTTCGGGATTCCGTACGGTGCTCACCCGCAGCGAGGATATATCGGTCTATGACGCGGGAGTCGAGGGCATACGCAACCAGAAGCTCTCCGATATGGATAACCGCCTGGAGCTTATCCAGAGCTATCCGGACAGCATATTCCTGTGTATCCACCAGAACAACTTCACTGACCCGGCGTACTTCGGCGGGCAGATGTTCTACAATAACAACAACCCCGGAAACCGTACGCTGGCGCAGCTCATGCAGAACCGTTTTGCGCAGCTCCAGCCCGGCAACGACCGTGAGATAAAACTGACCGGGGACGAACTGTACCTGCTGAAATCCAACAAGAATCCGTCGCTGATGATAGAATGCGGTTTCCTGTCCAACCCGGATGAGGAAGCGAAGCTCTCCACGACGGAATATCAGCAGCAGCTCGCGTTTACGATATACAGCGGACTTCTGGACTACCTGGGCACCACGTCCCCGCAGGAGCAGTGGACGGAGGATTCACCCGGACTTGTGGATACTGATGAATTCTGATATTAAGTATAAATCTTTATCGCAAAAAAGTCAAGGGCAGCGGGAAAGGCGGGTCAGTCTTTCCGCCGCCCGTTTTTGCTGTCAGCCTGCGGATTTTCACATATTTTTCTTTTGACAAAAGCCGTGTTATGTGATACAATATAATTGTATTTTTATGTCCAGAGAAATAAAAAGCAAAGGAAGCGCAGATAATGAAACCGATAAATATTGCGATAACCGCCGCATGCTTCAGCGGCAACAAGGGAGCTGCGGCAATGCTGCAAAGCTCCATAAAGCAGCTGAAGGAGCGCTACGGCGAAAGGCTGAACATATTTCTGATGTCCACCTACCCGAAGGCAGACCGGAAGCTAATAAAGGAAATGCCAGAGAAATACGACTTTATCAAGGTCGTGAACACAAAGCCGGAGCGCCTGCTGTTCATCGCGTTCCCGCTGGCGGTGCTGTACAGCTTTCTGAGGTATATTCCGCCGTTCCGCAAGGTGCTACAGATGAACAAGATAATCAAGGCGTATTCCCAGTGCGATATAGTTATCGACGAGGCAGGAATTTCATTCGTCGACAGCCGCGGATTCGTCATCAATACTTACGCGTGCGTCTGTGCCGCCGTGCCGATGCTGTGCGGCGTGCCTGTCGTGAAGTACTCCCAGGCGCTGGGCACGTTCAAGAACGGCTGGAACAAGTTCCTTGCAAAGTGGATACTCCCGAAGATAAAGCTGATATGCGCCCGCGGAAAGATAACCCAGGAGAACCTCGCCGGGATAGGAATAACCAAGAACGTAAAGCTCTGCGCTGACGGCGCGTTTTCCATGCCGGACAGCGAATATTATGCCGAAAAGGTGCAGAAGCTGTGTGATGAAAGTCCGTTCTTCCGCAAGCGCGTCGTGGCGCTGTCAGTCAGCAGCGTCGTTCAGGGAAAGTGCGCGAAGATGGGCAAGGATTACCGCGGCTGTATGGTGCAGTTCGTAAACTGGCTCAACGAGCAGGATTACAACGTACTGCTCATCGCGAACGCCGCAAGGGAGGGCAGCGAGAAGCCCCGCAACAACGACCTCATCATATGCAGCGAGGTATACAACGCAGTCCGTGACAAGACTAAAGTCATGTGGGATCCGCGGGAAATGGCTCCCGAAGAGATACGCGAGCTGCTGGCGCACAGCGAGGTGCTTGTAGCGTCGCGATTCCATGCGATGATAGGCGCGCTGGAGAAGTGCACGCCGGTACTGCTGATAGGCTGGAGCCACAAGTACAAGGAAGTCCTGGACATGTTCGGGCTTGGCGAGTACGCAGTGGATTTCTCCGCGCTTGAACTTGACCAGCTTAAGATAAAGTTCATGGGCTTCATGCAGGAGAGCCGGAATATCCGCGAAAAGATATCCGAGAACCTGCCGACAGTCCTTGAGAGCAGCCGCGACAATATCCGCTTCATCAGCGAGGAAATAGACAAGGTATACGCAAAGCCGAAAAAGGTGAAGCTTCTGGACTTCAACCGTCCGGAGTTCTACATGGGCGAGCACCTCTGCGCGCGTATGGGATACGCTGCGGACGAGAGTATCCGCGCTAACGCCGCTTCCGGAGGAATGGTGACTGCACTTCTGTGCCATATGCTAGAAAAGGGCGAGATAGACGGCGCGTGGGTGACCCGCAGCGAGATAAAGGACGGAAAGCTCGGCTACAAGACGTTTATCGCGACCACCCGCGAAGAACTGATGGAAAGCTCTTCTTCGGTATACATGCACATGCCGCTTATGAAGCACGTCGATATGCTCCGCGAATTCAACGGAAAGCTGGCGGTCGTGCTTGTTCCGTGTCAGATGAGGGCGTTCACTGCGATGCTGGAGCGTGAGCCGGAGCTGAAAGAAAAGGTAGTCTTGAAACTCGGACTTTATTGCAGCGGCAGCCACAACGAGAATGCAACATTAGTTCCGCTGAAAAAGAAGAAGATATCCCTGGAGGGTGCAAAGCGGCTGTATTACCGCCGCGGTCACTGGAGAGGACTCTCCACCGTACAGTATGAGGATGGCAGCGAGCGTACTCTCAGCTATCCCAAGACGATATGCGCATACAAGAATGCTTACTTCTTCAGCCGCGAGAGCTGCATGGTCTGCCAGGATCATTACTGCAACACGGCGGATATCAGCTTTGGCGATATCTGGCTGAAAGAGATGAAGAAGAACCCGATAAAGCACACCAGCTGCGTTATCCGTAACGAACGCGCGATGAAAGCGTTCCAGTCAGCAGTGGACGACGGCGCGATAATCGCTTCCCGTATAGACGACAGCAAGATGCTCCGCAGCCAGAAGCGCGCACTGGTATTCAAGTTCAATGCGGCAAAGGCAAAGCAGGAGATGTTCGAAAAGATGGGCAGGAAGCTCAACGTGGACGTTTCCGGCAAGTGCAAATGGAATCACCGCCTTGCCTTCAGGCTGGGCTGGCGCAACATGAAGTTCAGCCGGGAAAAGCTGTCAAGGCTGGAGAAAATGCCGACATGGTTCATCTATTATTACATGTGCTTCATCAGAGTTCTGCTGAGCTTCTGACCGGGGGAAAAGTATGAAAAAGCCTGATAAGAAAACAATACTGAAAGCGCTGAAAATACTTTTCGGCGTTCTGGTCGTAGTATTCCTGGCATGGTATTTCTGGAAGAACTGGGACGAGTTTTCCGAAAAGATAATGAACGTGGATATGGGGATATTCGTGTTCTCAATGCTGTTCTATTTTGTCTACAAGATAACCCTCGCGTCGCTGTGGCATTACATCACGAAGCTCAACGGCTGCGCGATAAAGTACGAAAAGGCGGTAACGAGCTATCTTTATTCTATCCTGGGCAAGTATATTCCGGGCAAGGTGTTTATGCTCGCCGCACGCCTGACATACTATAAGGAGGAGGACGCGCCGCTGTCCAAGGTCACGGTGTGCTTCTTCATCGAGAATGTATGCACACTGCTTGGCGCGGCAATGCTGTTCATCGTGTCGCTTCTGTTTTTCCCGAACGAGCTTCTGGAGAACTATAAGTGGGTGACTATCGCGCTGATCGTTGTATTCTTCGTCTGCATTCACCCGAAGATAATCAACTTCTTTCTGGGACTGCTGGGCAAGTTATTCAAGAAAGACCTTAAGATACCGATGAAGTATTCCCAGATGCTTAAAGTTGTCCTGCTGTTCATCGGCAACTGGCTTATCGTCGGCGTGGGCTTCTTTATCCTCACAAAATCCATCTACCCCGCCGTGGAATACTCGGAACTCCTGTTCTGCGCGGGTATCTGGGGCGTTTCCGCCATCATGGGAATACTGGCGATTTTTGCGCCGTCCGGACTTGGCGTCCGTGAGGGTATCATAGTTGCCGGGCTGTGCCTTATCATGCCGCAGAGCGACGCTATGGTGGTTTCTGTGGTGTCCAGACTCTGGCAGACTATCCCGGAACTGATCCTGGTGGCTCTGGCGTTCATCTGGTCGCGTATCCGCAAGATGTCGAAAATACGGCTGAAAAAAGGCGCTGATTCTGCGCAGGAACTTCCGGATAAATCAGAAAAGCAATAAAAGCCGGGCGGTGTTCCCATTTTACGGGGGATATCGCCCGTACTTACCGAAGCCTGGAGGTGAACCGAATGGAGATACCGTCAAACATCACCCGCATACTCGATATGCTGGAAAACGCCGGTTACGAAGCGTACATCGTCGGCGGCTGCGTCCGCGACAGCCTTATGGGGATACAGCCCCATGACTACGACATAACCACCTCCGCTCTGCCGGAGGAAACCGAGCGCGTGTTCTCCGGAATGAAGCTGATCGAAACCGGCTTGAAGCACGGCACTGTCACAGTCCTCTCCGATGGTGAGCCTGTGGAGATAACTACCTATCGCGTGGACGGAGAATACCACGACAGCCGCCGTCCGGATTCCGTCACGTTCACCAGAAGCCTGCGCGAGGACATAGCCCGCCGGGATTTCACGATGAACGGAATAGCATACAGCCCGAAGCGCGGTATGTTCGATGAATTCGGCGGCGCGGAGGATATCCGCCGCGGTATTATTCGGTGCATCGGCGAGCCGGAAAGGCGTTTCCGGGAGGACGCACTGCGGATAATGCGCGGAATGCGCTTTTCATCGTCCCTGGGATTCCGGGTGGAGGAGCAGACATCCGAAGCCATGCTGGATAACCGGGGATTACTCCGTAACATCTCAGCGGAGCGCGTATTCACTGAGCTTTCGGGGCTTCTCACCGGACGGCAGTCGGCGTTCAATATCCGCCGGGTGCTGACGGAGTTCCGGGAAATTCTCGCGGAGGTCGTTCCGGAATTCCGGGCGGCGTTCGATTTTGACCAGCGCTCAAAGTACCATGACCTGGACGTATATCAGCACCTGCTTGCTTCCGCTGAGGCTGCGGCGCTGATATCACGCGGAGGGCTACCGCTGACTCTTGCCATGCTTCTTCACGACATCGGAAAGCCGGAGCGCTTTTCCATCGGGGACGACGGCGAGGGGCACTTCTACGGTCACGCGCAGGTCAGCGCGGATATGGCGGAGGACATCCTGCGGCGGCTGAAAACCAGCACTGCGCTGCGGGAACGCGTCTGCGCGATAATCAAGTATCATGATATACCGTTGCCGGAAAACGCCCGGTCAATGCGCCGCATGCTTTCGAAGCACGGCGAGGAGCTTTCCCGGAATATCGCGATGGCGCACATCGCCGATAACATGGCGAAAAAGCCGGAATACCGGGCGCGCTGTGCGGACTGGAGAGATCTCATTGAGCGCATACCCGAAATGGCAAAGGAGAGCTGCCTGACGATAAAAAGCCTTGCTGTTGACGGAAAGGCACTCGCGGGCATAGTCCCGCCGTCGCCGCTGATGGGAGAAACGCTGAAATTCCTGCTGAGCGGCGTGATAGACGGAAGCTTTCCGAACGAGCGCGAATTTCTTTTGCAGGAAGCGGCAAAATATATTGCAAATCGCGAAAAAACATGATATAATAAACGCAAAGCGTTTATTATAGATCAAAATGCCTTGCACATACGTCCGCCGACGGCGGACTCCGTGCATATCGGCAAATTATATCATATCCTTGCGGATATGATATAATCATTTTGGCAGTGTAGAATAAAACAGAATGGAGATAATAACATGGCATTAGATATAGGCATAGATTTAGGCACCGCGAATATAATAATCACCATCGCCGGAAAGGGTATCGTGCTGAATGAACCGTCCGTCGTGGCTTACGATAAGAAGAAAAAGGCGGTCGTTGCCGTCGGCTCCGAGGCGTACAAGATGATAGGCAGGACGCCTGAATACATCGTCGCAGTGCGCCCGCTCAAGGACGGCGTTATTTCCGATAACGACATGACCGAAGCGATGATACGCGAGTTTATACACATGGTGAACGGCGGTGCGATGATGAAGCCCCGCATAGTCCTCTGCGTACCCTCCTCCGTTACGGATGTGGAGCGCCGTGCGGTAGTCGAAGCGGCTATGTCTGCGGGCGCGCGCAAGGTGT
Source organism: uncultured Oscillospiraceae bacterium (assembly GCA_934457235.1). GTDB lineage: Bacteria > Bacillota > Clostridia > Oscillospirales > Ruminococcaceae > CAG-115. The sequence goes on along the minus strand of CAKSHT010000035.1, from coordinate 7,295 downwards.
TCCTTATTGAAGAACCTATTGCGGCGCTCATCGGCGCAGGCGTGGACATCTCCAAGCCTAACGGTACGATGGTCGTCGATATCGGCGGCGGTACTGCGGACGTAGCTATCGTTTCGTTCAACGGTATCGTGCAGAGCCGTTCCATCAAGATGGCAGGCAATAAGTTCGATCAGGCGATAATCCGCCACATCACCCAGAAGTACAAAATACTCATCGGTGAAAAGACAGCAGAAAAGGCGAAGATGGAGATAGCCAATGTTTTCGATCCCACCGGCGAGAAAACCATGACAATCCGCGGCAGAAACCTGTTGAAGGGTCTGCCGGAAAGCATCGAGATCTCCGACCAGGATATCTACGACGCTATCCACGAGAACGCAATGGAGATAGTGGAGCAGGTAAAGCTTGTCCTGGAGTCCACACCCCCGGAGCTTGTCGGCGATATCCTCTCAAACGGAATACTTCTCACCGGCGGCGGGGCAATGCTGGGCGGGCTTCCGGAGCTAATCAGCGACAACGTAGGCGCTCCTTGCTTCGTTGCGGAAAACCCCATAGAGTGCGTTGCACGCGGCGTTGACGCGGCGTTCAAGATGTCCGGCGAGCTGCTTGACGGATTCGAGCAGATCCAGCTGTACAATTTTAAGTAAATTAGCATGTTGCTGATTTGTAGCCTCCTGAAATTTTCGGGAGGCTTTTTTGTGTAATCCTACAAAATATGTCGTACTTCTTGACGAATAAACGCTTAAATGCTAGAATATTAATTGAGGGGTGATAGTATGGTTTCAAAAGAATTCTGCGATGAAATGCTCACCGTCGGACTTAACGTCCCGGATATGATAGAGCACTTCATGGACAGGGAGGATATGTTCTTCAGATATCTGGAAAAGTTCTTCGAATCCGCCGATAACGTGGTGCTTGAACTCACCACCGCTGCGGAAAACGAGGATTATCAGAACATGCTGTTTTCGGCGCATTCGCTTAAGGGTCTTGCCGGGAATATCGGACTCAACGGGGTGTATCTTCCGGCGAAGAAGATAGTCGACGATATCCGTGCAGGCGACTACACCGACTGCGGCGCGGATTTCAGAAAGCTCCAGGAAATGTACTATTGCGCCAGGAAAATAGCTAAGAATTACACATGACAATAGGAGGTCACTATGCCTGATATCGAGTTTGGAATGTTAGTTCCGGTCATGATCGTGGTTATCCTGGTGATAATCATTTTCGCTTCGGGATACCGAAAGGCTCCTCCGGATAAGGCCTTCATCATCAGCGGTCTGCGCCGCCGTGCGAAGGTCGTTATCGGAAAGGCTACCGTAAAGCTGCCGTTCTTTGAGCGCTGCGACGTGCTGGAGCTTGCGCTGATGTCCGTTGACGTAAAGACCGCACAGGCTGTCCCTACCGCGGATTACATCAACATCTCGGTGGACGCTGTCGTAAACGTCAAGATATCCCCGGATCCCGACATAATCCAGAAAGCCCAGCAGAACTTCCTTAACCGCAATGTTCAGTACATAACCGGCGTTGCACGCGAAGTGCTTGAGGGTAACATGCGTGAGATCGTTGGTCAGATGCGCCTTGAGGAGATGGTATCCAACCGACAGGCATTCGCTGACAAGGTAAAGCAGAACGCTGATCCCGACCTGCGCGCTATGGGTCTTGAGATAGTATCCTTCAACGTGCAGAACTTTGTTGACGATAACGGTATCATAAATGATATGGGTATCGACAACACCATGCAGATAAAGAAGAAAGCTGCTATATCCAAGGCAGAGGCGGAGCGCGATATCAAGATAGCCCAGGCGGAAGCTAACCGCAAGGCTAACGACGCCCGCGTGGATTCTGAAACCGCCATCGCGGAGCGCGAGAACGAGCTTGCCATCAAGCAGGCAGAGCTGAAGCGCGAAGCTGATATCAAGCGTGCGGAAGCCGACGCAGCCTACACTATCCAGCAGGAGGAGCAGCGCAAGACGATCGAGATAACTTCTGCGAATGCAAATCTCGCAAAGCAGGCTAAGGAAGTCGAGATAAAGGAAAAGGAAGCCGAGATCAAGGAGCGCGCCCTCGAAGCGGAGGTAAAGAAAACCGCAGAAGCTCAGAAATACGCAGCACAGCAGCAGGCGGACGCAGAGCTGTATACCGTGCAGCGTAACGCAGAGGCTAAGAAGTACGAGGATATCCAGAACGCAGAAGCGGAGCTGGAGATCAAGAAGAACGAAGCTGCAGCTATCCTGGTAACGGCGCAGAACGAGGCGGCGGCAGAAAAGGCGCGTGCAGAGGCGGCGAGATATGCAGCCGAGCAGGAGGCAGAGGGTATCCGGGCTAAGGGTATCGCGGAAGCTGAGGCTGTCCGTGCAAAGGCTCTTGCAGAGGCTGAGGGTCTTGACAAGAAGGCGGAGGCAATGCGCAAGATGGAAGAAGCCGCAGTGCTCCAGATGTACTTCGAAAAGATGCCGGAGGTCGCACAGGCTATCGCTAAGCCGCTTGAAAATGTGGATAAGATCACGATGTACGGCGACGGCAACACATCTAAGCTGGTCAAGGACATCACAGAGGCTACCACGCAGGCTTCCGCAGGTCTGCTGGACGGACTCGGCGTTGACCTGAAGTCCATGGTCAGCAGCTTCGTAACCGGAAAGGCAATGGCTGCCGGGATAAACACCGAAGCTCCGAAGCCTGCTCCGGAAGCCGCAGCGGCTCCCGAAGCACCCGCGGTAAAACCCGCCGAGGATCTGGTTCAGCAATAAAGCTCAATAAATACGCCGGGGTGCACGCAGCGCCCCGGTTTCTGTATGCGTAAAAAAATCCCCGCAGGCTGTTCCTGCGGGGATAGTCGTATCGGTGAGAGCGCTGTTACTTGTTGCCGGAGAGCAGCATGCGGTCGTTGTTGAGCGCGGAACCGCTTGCTTCCTCAAATTTCAAGAGCAGGTCGTCAACGGTGAGCTTCTTCTTTTCCTCGCCTTTGACGTCGTAGATGATACGTCCGTCGTTCATCATGATAAGGCGGTTGCCGTATTCAATGGCGTTAGCCATGTTGTGTGTTACCATCATCGCAGTGAGATGGTTCGCTGCGATGATCTCGTCGGAGAGCTGTAGCACTTTTGCGGCGGTCTTGGGGTCGAGCGCTGCGGTGTGCTCATCCAGAAGAAGTATCTGAGGCTTTTTGAGCGTCGCCATGAGCAGCGTCAGCGCCTGGCGCTGTCCGCCGGAGAGAAGTCCGACCTTGGAGGTCATTCTGTCCTCAAGTCCCAGGTTCAGCGTTTTGAGAAGCTCGTGGTACTCCTCGCGCTCCTTGCGGGTGATTCCCCAGTGGAGCATTCTTGCCTTGCCGCGGCGCGCTGCCAGCGCAAGGTTCTCCTGAATCTCCATATCGGCTGCCGTGCCGGTCATGGGGTCCTGGAATACACGTCCGATGTACTTCGCGCGCTGATGCTCGGAAAGTCCGGTGACGTTGTGTCCGTCGATGATGATTGCGCCGCTGTCTACCGGCCATACGCCCGCTATCGCATTCAGCGTGGTGGATTTTCCCGCGCCGTTGCCGCCGATGATGGTAACGAAATCGCCGTCCTCAAGTTTTATGGATACGCCGTTGAGCGCTTTCTTTTCGTTGATGGTTCCGGGATTGAATGCCTTTTTTATGTTTACAAGCTCCAGCATATTACTTATCCTCCTTCTTGGGTGATGTCACGGAGTTGGATACTGCCGCAGCAAGATGATCCGCCTCGTCGAGGGCTGCGTTGACAGCGCGCTTTCCTGCCCTGCGGAAAGAAGTCTTGGAGGTTTTCTGGAGATAAGGAACTGCCAGGAACAGTGCAACGATGATAGCCGAGAACAGCTTTGTATTGTCGGTGGAAAGACCGATGAGCATTACGATTCTCAGAACTACGAAGTAAACGATGGCGCCGATAGCCGTGAATGAAAGTTTACCGATGAAGTTGAAGCGCTTGCGCAGGATTACTTCACCGAGAACCATGCCGATGATAACGGCAGCCAGACCGATTACGATAGCGCCGCGTCCCATATTTACATCAGCGAAGCCCTGGTACTGCGCCAGCATAGCGCCGGAAAGTCCTACGAAACCATTGGAGAGGACAAGCGCGATGATCGTTGTGCGCTTGGTGTTGATACCCTCTGCCTTGGACATGGAGGAATTGCAGCCGGTGGCGCGGATAGCCATACCGTATTCAGTGCCGAAGAACCAGTAAAGCACCGCGATGATAAGTACAACGAACAGCAGTCCGGTGCCGACGGTGCGGATTATGTCGAGCGGGTCGTTTCCGGCGGTTACATATCTTGACGAGATGACCAGCGGGAACTTATCGACGCTGACCGGCGCATTTGCCTTTCCGTTGATGTCAAGATAGATGGAGTAGAGCGCCAGCTGCGTGAGGATACCGGACAGGATACCCGGTATACCAAGCATCGTGTTCAGCAGCGCGGTACAGAGTCCCGCCATGCAGCCCGCCAGGAATGCGATGATCATTGCCACGGGAACGGGGACGCCGTTCGTGATAAGTACGACGGCGGTAACGCCGCCAAGTCCCAGGGTGCCGTCTACGGTCAGGTCAGCGAAGTCCAGTATCTTGTAGGTAATGAACACGCCGATCGCCATAATGCCCCAGATAAGCCCCTGCGTGATATCGCCGGGAAGACTGTTGCCGAATGTTGTCAGCTTTGTTAAAATAAGATCCATAATTCTCTCCGATACGTTTTTTGTGTATTATCCTTGCCGGGAAAAAGTGCCTTAAATTACGCAGAAGCGGGGAACGGACATAGCCCGCACCCCGTTTTGCATTTAATTTTATGTAGCCGTTGGATTACTCGGAAACTGCCTCATAGCCTTCGGGAGGTGTGATACCAAGCTCCTCGCAGATGGTTGCGTTGTACTTCTTGGTAACGTTGGGGGCAAAGCGAACCTGCATGGTGCTTATATCAGCGCCGTTTACCAGGATCTCATAAGCCATTTCGCCGGTAGCTCTGCCGAGATCCTCATAGCTGATGGACAGAGTTGCAACGCCGCATCCTCTGCAAATGCCCTCTTCGCCTGCGATTACCGGAACCTTAGCGGGAACAACGATGTTCTTTACGGTTTCGGTGGAAGAAGCCATTGTGTTGTCGGTCGGGATATAGATAACATCGCATTCAGCAGCTGCTGTAGATGTTACTGCGCTGATCTCGTTGGTGTCAGCTGCGCTGTATTCCTTAACGGTGATTCCAGTGCCGTCAAGAGCCTCTGTGAACTTGGTAGCCTGGTACTTGGAGTTGGCCTCAGCGGAGCAGTAGAGGATACCTACAGTCTTTGCGTCGGGGAACATCTCCTGGAGCATCTTTGCCTGCTCGTCAATAGGAGCCAGGTCAGAAGTACCGGAAATGTTTGTGCCGGTAGCGCCGGTCCAGTCATCAATGGAAAGAGCGGTGCCATAGTCAGTTACGGAAGTGCCCAGAATCGGGATAGTAGCTGTAGCTGCGCTTGCGGCCTGGAGTGCGCCGGTAGCGTTAGCCAGGATCAGATCAACGTTTTCTGCTGCGAAACCGGTGCAGATGGTGGTGCAGTTGGTGGACTCGCCGTTTGCGTTCTGCTCATTGAACTTTACGTTCTCTTCGCCGAGCTTCTCGATCAGGACGTCCTTGAAGCCCTTGGTTGCTGCGTCGAGAGCCTCATGCTGTACCAGCTGGCAGATACCGATGTTGTATACCTTGCCCTCTGCCGGTGCGGAGCTGCTGTTATCGTCGGCGGTGCTTGAACCGCTGTTGCTGCTGGAGCATGCTGTTGCAGATACTGCTAATGCAGCTGCTGCGATAGCTGCTAAGATCTTCTTCATCTTCATGTGTGATTTCTCCTTTGTTTTGTGTTTACTTTAATTATATTAATATATTGCTTTGACGCTTTGTGGCTTTTATCCGCTAAAGTCATCTGAGCACACATTAATTATATCACACGTCCCCGGATTATGCAACTTGTCCGCGCAATAAATTTCATATTTGCAGAGATTTTTGTGCAATATCCACAAATCACTAACCAGGGATTTCAGCAAAAAACACACGCAAAAAAGGTCGGATGGGTGTCAGAAACCCAGTGTGCCCTTGAAGTAATTATACAGCTCGCCTGCCATTTCTTCCTGCTCGGTGGCGCGGGGGTGTCCGTTGGTAGCCTTTCCGGTTCGGCGGAACATGAAGTGCGATACGCGGTCGGAGTTCACTTCCTGCGCGATCTCCTCCAGAGCTTCGTCCCATGTCGGGTCATGTCCGAGGACAGTCAGTATGAGCACGAACTTCGCCGCGGGGTACTTTTCCATTAGTGTGCGCAGGAACGCTATATAGTGATCCTTCCACATACGGCGGTATTCCGGCGTCTTGATACGTTCCGGCTCTGGATTGGCGTCATTCTGTCCGATGGCGATTATTACTGCGTCGGCGGTCCACTTTGAGAAATCCCACTGCTTGCGGTCGGCGTAGGGAGTGTATTCCAGCTTGTCCCAGCAGCTTTCCATTCCGGTGAGTTGGTCGGAGCAGAAGTAACCGGTGCCGTCCAGCAGGGCGATGCCGCCCTGGGCGGTGTCGTGAACCTCCGCATTCAGCTTGCGCGCAAGGCTCAGCGCATAGGAGAAATGCGAGTTGTCCAGCTTGTTGCGGTGGTCGGCGGGATCGCACTGTCCCTCGTAATAGAGAGCTTCAGTGACTTCTCCGGCGGAAACGCTGTCGCCGTATACTTCAAGCTTCATATCGTACTTGTGGCTGGGGTTTGTGACCTCTGCGCCCTCGTCAACAACGATTCCGGCGAATTCAAGGTAGTTGTGCGCCGCCAGAGTTTTCAGAATACGCAGGGTATGGAGTTTGTTCTCAAGCCCCTCGGCAGCGACGTACAGGTTGTCCTGGCGGTCGGTGGGAAGGAATATCTTATTCATCACGCCGTCTACTATGACCGCGAAGTGCGTGTCGTCCTGGAAGTTGATGTTCTTCAGCACGACAGCTGCAGAGGTTCCGGTGAAATTCACGTCGATATAGGAACCCGGCCAGATCATCACCGGACGCTTCGGGTCGTCAAAATCTATTCTTCCGATGTACTGGAAGCATGCGCTGTCCGCAGGAATAAGCTTCTTTCCTTTTTCCATGGTGTAAGCCATTTTTGTTCTCCTTATAAATGTACTTTGCAGGATAATTTGTCTATCTCCAGCTTGAAAACGCAGACCGCAGCCAGCATTTCCGGGCGGAATTCACAGTTTTCTTTCCCGGCTGCCTGCTTCATCAGCGACTGCAAACCGAGTATCTTCTCATCCGGGTCGGTGACTATTTCAGCG
>CAKSHT010000034.1 GCA_934457235.1 uncultured Oscillospiraceae bacterium | reverse complement strand
TATATCTCTCTGACGCTCCCACAGTTCCGGGCGGTTGTTTTTTTGTGAATTTCAAATTGCGTTTGGTTAATTCTGCATAAATGAGCATATATGTATTTGTCAATTGTGCATTGATATGCAAAATATACATGGAACTATATCACTTATGCAATACCAATGCGGTAATTTCTGTGATACAATTATAGTAATGCTGAACAAAAGTTATGAACGACGGTGGAAAAAATCCGTCGTTATAACAAACTAACTCACAATATCCGGTAATATTACCGGTTGTTTCCGCATAACAGCTAAGGAGGTACATACATGCAAAGCACCATTCAGCTTGCCGAGGTAGATGAGATAATCGACCGAATAGGCTGCGAGGAAAAGAACATCATTTCAATACTACAGGGCGTACAGGAACATTACCGTTACCTGCCCGCCGAGGTGTTCCCTCACATCGCAAGGCGCCTGGGCGTAGGCGAGGCGCGGCTCTTCAGCGTAGCGACGTTCTACGAGAACTTCTCGCTGGAGCCTAAGGGAAAATTCGTCATCAAGGTATGCGACGGAACCGCCTGTCATGTCCGCCAGTCACCGCCTATCCTGGCAAGGCTGCGCGAGGAGCTGGGGCTTTCTGAGAGCAAAAAGACCACCGACGACCTGATGTTCACAGTGGAGACCGTATCCTGCCTTGGCGCCTGCGGACTTGCTCCGGTTATTACCGTAAACGACCACGTGCACGCAGAAATGACTCCGGACAAGGCTTCCGAAATTCTGAAACAGCTGAAGGAGGGCACCGCCGAATGTTAAAGGACAGACAGGACTTAAAGCAGCTCCGCGAGGAGTGCGTGAAGTCGTACAACGCTTATACACGTAAAATTCTGGTATGTGCCGGCACTGGCTGTGTTTCCAGCGGCTCGCTGAATATCTATGCGAAGCTGCGCGAACTCATCGAGGCTAAGGGGATACACTGCGCGGTGGAGCTTGAAGAGGAGCCGGAAAGTAATGGCGTTGCCCTTAAGAAGAGCGGCTGCCACGGATTCTGCGAGCGCGGCCCGCTCGTACGTATAGAGCCGGAGGGCTGGCTGTACACCAAGGTAAAGGTTGACGACTGTGAAGAAATAGTTGAAAAGACCATCGTAAATGGCGAGCACATCGAGCGCCTGGCGTTCCAGAAGAACGGCGAGATCTTCAAGACCCAGGAGGAAATACCGTTCTATAAGAAGCAGACCAGAGTTGTCCTGGAGCACTGCGGACACATTGATTCGCTGTCAGTCCGGGAGTATCTGTCCCAGGGCGGTTATTCCGCGTTCGAAAAGGCGCTGTTTGACATGACCCCGGACGAGGTAATTGAGGAAGTAAGCGACTCCGGGCTGCGCGGACGCGGCGGCGGAGGATTCCCGGCGGGACGCAAGTGGGCACAGGTGAAGCGCCAGAACGCCCCGCAGAAGTATGTTGTCTGTAACGGCGACGAGGGCGACCCCGGTGCCTTCATGGACAGAAGCATCATGGAGGGCGACCCCCACAGAATGCTCGAAGGAATGATGATCGCGGGCGCTGCGTGCGGCGCGACCGAGGGTTACATATACGTCCGGGCGGAGTATCCGCTTGCCGTTGAGCGCCTAAAAACCGCAATCGCGCAGGCCAAGGAGATAGGACTGCTGGGTAAGAATATCCTCAACAGCGGATTTGACTTCGAATTGCATATCAACCGCGGCGCTGGCGCATTCGTATGCGGCGAGGGCAGTGCGCTGACCGCCTCCATCGAGGGCAAGCGCGGAATGCCGCGCGTAAAGCCGCCGCGTACCGTTGAGCACGGACTTTTCGACAGCCCGACGGTTCTGAACAACGTTGAGACCTACGCGAACGTGCCGTCCATAATATCCCGTGGAGCCGAGTGGTTCAAGGGCATCGGCGTTGAGAAATCTCCGGGAACCAAGGCGTTTGCAATCACCGGCGACATTGAAAATACCGGACTTATCGAAGTCCCGATGGGAACCACCCTGCGCGAAGTGATTTACGACGTCGGCGGCGGTATCCGTGGCGGCGGCAAGTTCAAGGCGGTACAGATAGGCGGTCCCTCCGGCGGCACTCTCACCGAAAAGGATCTCGACCTGCCGCTTGATTTCGATTCCGTAAAGAAAGCCGGCGCGATGATAGGCTCCGGTGGGCTGGTAGTAATGAACGACAAGACCTGCATGGTTGAGGTCGCTAGGTTCTTCATGAACTTCACGCAGAACGAGTCCTGCGGTAAATGCGTTCCCTGCCGCGAGGGTACCCGCAGAATGCTTGAGATACTCGAACGCATAGTAGCCGGAAACGGCGAGCCTGGCGACATCGACCTGCTGCTGGAACTGGCGGAAACCATCTCCGCGACGGCACTGTGCGGTCTGGGCAAGTCCGCGGCTTCACCCGTTGTCAGCACGATAAAGAACTTCCGTGACGAGTACGAGGCACATATCAACGAAAAGCGCTGTCCCGCGGGAGTATGCCAGAAGCTGAAGCGCATAGAGATACAGCCCGACAAGTGCAAGGGCTGCTCCAAGTGCTCCAGGGGCTGTCCGGTCGGCGCGATAAGCGGCGTGATCAAGTCGCCGTTCGTCATCGACCAGAGCAAGTGTATCAAGTGCGGAGCGTGCGTGACTACATGTCCGTTCCATGCAATAGAGGTGAAGTGATATGGACAAGAACAGATATATGACCATCGACGGCATTCCCGTTGAAATAAACGGCGAGAAAAATCTTCTTGCCCTTATCCGCAAGGTCGGTATAAAGATGCCTACATTCTGCTATCATTCGGAGCTTTCCACCTACGGCGCTTGTCGTATGTGTATGGTAGAGGATCAGTGGGGGACGCTGCATGCTTCCTGCTCCACTCCGCCGAAACCCGGTATGGAGATACGCACGAACACAGAGCGCCTGCGCAAGTACCGCAAGGTGATACTGGAACTGCTGCTGGCAAACCACTGCCGCGACTGCACCACCTGCGACAACAACGAAAAATGCAAGCTCCAGGACATCGCAAGGCGCTTCCATATTGAGGGCGTACGCTTCCCGAATGCCGCGCCGAATCCTGACATTGACAACAGCTCTCCGTGCATTACCATCGACCATCACAAGTGCATACTCTGCGGTGACTGCGTGCGAACCTGCAACGAAATTCAGCAGGTAGGCGCGATAGACTTCATGAACCGCGGCTCCAGAATGCGCGTAGGAACTGCATTTAACAGACCAATCGGCGAAACTGACTGCGTTGGCTGCGGTCAGTGCTCTGCGGTATGTCCCACAGGCGCTATCGTTGTCAAGAATAACGTAAGCGAGGTGTGGAAGCAGCTTTCCGATAAGGATACGTTCGTTACGATCCAGATAGCTCCGGCAGTGCGCGTTGGTATCGGCAGGGAGCTTGGTCTGAAAGACGGCGCGAACTCCATGGGAGTGATCGTTGCGGCTCTACGCAGAATGGGATTTGACCAGATCTACGACACTTCCACGGCGGCGGACCTTACAGTCATTGAGGAATCCGCCGAGCTTGTAGAGCACGTTACAGCCGGAAATGATATCCCGCTGTTCTCGTCCTGCTGTCCGGCGTGGGTGCGCTACTGTGAAACCAAGCATCCGGAGCTGATGAAGCATGTTTCCAGCTGCAAGTCACCGATGCAGATGTTCGCGGCGGTTATCCGCGAGCAGTTCAGAGAAGAGCCGAAGAAGCATGTACACATCGCACTCATGCCCTGCACGGCGAAGAAGCGCGAGGCTATACGTGAGGAATTCCGTGCCAAGGACGGCACACAGATGGTAGATTACGTCCTTACCACGCAGGAATTCGTGCAGATGGTCAAGGAATCCGGCATACTCATTTCCGACATTGATCCCGAAGCTGTTGACATGCCGTTCGGAACGATGGCGGGCGCGGGAGTTATCTTCGGAACCACCGGCGGTGTTACTGAAGCGGTACTGAGGCATATTTCCGGGAATAAGCGCGGTAACGGCATAGAGTACCAGAGCGTCCGCGGTCTTAAGGGCGTAAAGGAAGTGGATATACCGTACGGCGAAACCACGCTGCATATCGGCGTGGTCAGCGGACTTGGCAACGCCGAGAAGCTCATTGAGCGCGTAAAGGCGGGGGAGCACTTCGATTTCATCGAGGTCATGGCATGTCCGGGCGGCTGTATCAACGGTGCAGGACAGCCGTTCGTGCACGAAGCCGAGAAGCAGGCGCGCTCCCACGGGCTTTACAACGCTGACAGAATGTGCAGCATAAAGTCCAGCGAGGAGAACCCGCTGATGGCGGCTCTCTACGATGGACTGCTCAAGGGCAGGGAGCACGAGCTTCTTCACGTCGAGTACAAGACGGCCGAATAATGTGAAAAAACGGAGCGGTGCGTGTTATCACGTGTAATTCCGTAAATACAAAATCCCCCGGCGCACTCCTGCACGCCGGGGGATTATTCAGTTATCGCATCGTATCAGCCGATGGCGATGTACTTGTTCTGCTTCTCAGGGAGAGCTTCCTTCTTCGGGATATCCAGCGTAAGAGTACCATTCTCAAACTTAGCCTTGATATCCTCCTCGGTCACAGCGTCGCCGACATAGAAGCTTCTCGAATAGGAACCGGAGTAACGCTCGCGGCAGATGTACTTGCCTTTCTCGTCCTTTTCATCCTTGGAGGAGTTGTTCTCAGCGGTGATGGTAAGGTAACCATCGTTCAGCTCAGCTTTGATGTCTTCTTTCTTTACGCCTGGGAGATCGACTGTCAGTTCATAGCCGCCGTCTTGCTCCTTGATATCGGTTTTCATCATGTTCGCTTCACTTCTGGTGAAGAACGGAGCTGCAAAGAAATCGTCGAATATATTGTTTCTCATGGTAGGTAACATAAGTCATTACTCCTTTCAAAAGCGTCAGAGACTTGCGTGTTTATTTATCAGCCGATGGCGATGTACTTGTTCTGCTTCTCAGGGAGAGCTTCCTTCTTCGGGATATCCAGCGTAAGAGTACCATTCTCAAACTTAGCCTTGATATCCTCCTCGGTCACAGCGTCGCCGACATAGAAGCTTCTCGAATAGGAACCGGAGTAACGCTCGCGGCAGATGTACTTGCCTTTCTCGTCCTTTTCATCCTTGGAGGAGTTGTTCTCAGCGGTGATGGTAAGGTAACCATCGTTCAGCTCAGCTTTGATGTCTTCTTTCTTTACGCCTGGGAGATCGACTGTCAGTTCATAACCGCCATCGTGCTCCTTGATATCGGTTTTCATCATGTTCGCTTCACTTCTGGTGAAGAACGGTGTATTGAAGAGGTCATCAAATATATTGTTTCTGTAGGTTGCTAACATAAGTCATTTCTCCTTTCGCGGATCCTTGGGTCTGCGCTGAATTTAATTATGGAACTGAGGTTCTTTGGATCCCTGGGATTCTGTCCCTTTGATCCTTTCCTTTCGTTCTGATTGTATTATACCACAAGTTTTTAGCACTGTCAATAGGAGAGTGCTAAAATTCCTTAAATTGTCACATATATCACCAAATCTTCACAAAAATATGGTTTTCAGAGGGTGGAAAGATTCTCGCAGATTCAGTCATAGAGCGGCTTCACTGAGATTTGAAATCGTGTAATGCAGAATATGGGAGAAATAAACAAATTTCACGACGGCTATTGACATTGGGTAAGTAATGTGATATAATGTTACAGATGTTACACAACAGCGGGCAGCAAAGGAGATGTATGAAATGCCGCCTAAAGCAAAATACACCCGTGAGGAGATAGTACAGATCGCGCTGGAACTGGTAGCGGAAAAGGGAATCGGCGCGCTTAATGCGCGTAATCTCGGAGCTGCGCTTGGTACTTCAACGCGCCCGGTGTTCACGGCGTTCAAGAACATGAATGAACTGACCGAGGAGGTCAAGACCGCAGCAATGCACAGATTCGACGAATACGCGAAGAACGATCCGGAAACCGGGGTACCTGCGTTCAAGAACGTCGGATTGCAGATGATACTTTTCGCCACGGAGCAGCCGAAGCTATTCCAGCTTCTTTATATGACGGAGAACGAGCAGAGCGTAAGCTTTGACAACCTGTTGGACAGGCTCGGCGGTACCAGCCAGAAGTGCATTGATTTTATCATGCGCGATTACGGACTTACGCTTGAGGAAGCGAAACTCCTGTTCCGCAGCGTGTGGATGTTCACGTTCGGCATCGGAGTACTTATCGCTTCAAAGGTATGTCGCTATGACGAGGATGAAGTGTCGGCGATGCTTTCTCAGCAGTTCCGTTCGGTGATGTTGCTGATAAAATCCGGAAAGGCATTCGAACTTACACCGCCTGGTGTCAGCTGAACTTCGTACGGCTGGTTGATAAAAGGTACCTCTGCGTTGTCAGTGGAATGCACTTTTCTCGGCTGCATAGGAAGTTGCTTATCAACGATAACAGACCGCTCTTAACAGGGCGGTCTTATATTATACCGGAAAGCGACAAATAGGAAGAGAAAAGTAACAATTAGGAAGAGTTCATTGACATCTGGGGATATATCCTGTATACTGGAAATATCAAGAACCAGGAGGCGTCAGATGCACAGGGATTTTCAGTTCTACAACAACGAAATAATCAGCTATTCCCACGTTGGCAACACGCTGACGCTGTACTGCATGTACGGAATGCATGAAAAGTGGCGCACCTGTTTTTATAATGTAATGTCGCTCCAGGGCGAAGATAATCTTATCGGAAGCATAATCGCGTTTTTCGGCAGGGATATCGCCAGGAGCACGTATACTCTGTTTTTCCGGAACAATCAGAGCACCGCGGTAGTCAACACAAAGGATCACTGGCACAGGCTTCAGGGCTGGGAATAAAAATACCCTCCGGTTTTACCGGGGAAAAACACTTCTATCCGCACACTTGTGCGGATGTTCTGCGGAAAAGTCACTTTAGTGACTTTTTCTCCGGTTTCTTAGGGCATGCTAAAGCGCATGCCCTGTTTTATTAAATAGCCATCGGCTGTCTTGCAATGTCCGCCAGATACTTCTGATAACCGTCATGCGCCGTACGCCGAGTGATATACGAACCTATGAACGGCGAGAAATTCAGCAGAAGCTCCCGGTCGCATTCCCTGGCAAGGAACAGACTTTCAGGTGCGGAAATATCCGGAATTTCGTCCGGGGACATAACGACGGGACGGCGCATGCCAGTCCTGTAAATATCGTCCTGTAAACGCCGCAGACGCGAGAGGTCATTGAAACGGTGTTCCGCAGCCTGGTGCGAGATACCGCACATGCGCTCTATCTCCAGCGCTGAGGAAACCCCGCAGAAATGTAGTACCGTGAGCGGCGCAAGAAGTTCCGCGGCAAACCTGTCGGCTTCGCGCTCTTGATCGTTGGTAAGCACGGGAGCTCCGCTGTTTATGTGTCCGGAAAGAATATGTCCGAGTTCGTGTGCGGCAGTCCATTTACGGCGTGGCTTGTGGCACAGACTGTTGTTGAGCACGCACAGGAACCTTCCATCCTGCATCAGGCTGAATCCGCCGGTGCTGGCGCGGTACAGGTCGTGTTCCGTGACGTCATACACCCGTATGAACGAGGTGTAATCCACGATCTTTATCCCGAAGTGATCGGCAATCGTTGAAAGGCTGACAGGCAGCGAGTCTATCCCTGCCTGCAGAAGCGCTTGAGTTCCTGTCATAGTTTTCCTCCCTTGTTGTCCGGCTGGTCGAAGATACTTCCAGCGCCCTCGCGTTTGTTGAGCCGAAGCTCCGGCGCGGACGAACGCTTTGTGAAGCTCCGCGCAGCAACTGCGGTCAGTCCGTTGGTGCAGCGGCGGTATTCGATATCGGTGCAGGCGTCCACAAGCTCCCGCCCGTGTTCATCAAGGCCGCGGTACTTTTCCAGATGCAGACGCTCCGGCGACAGCTGCGCGTTGTAGAAGTCGGCGAAAAGCTCGTTCGGTTCGCAGCAGAGCGCCGTGAACAGCCTGTAGAGCACCTCCTCTTTCGGGTGGCTTATTTCACGCTCATAGTTTCCGACAGCCGACGGAGTTACGCCAAGCCGCCGCGCGAGTTCTTCCTGTGTTATCCCGGAGCGCTCCCGGAGCGCCCGTATTCTGTGTCCGATTCCCATGATGTTGCTCCTTTATTCAGTTATGTGATGATTTTCTGGCAGGAAGCCTCCCGCCGTAGCGATCAACGAGCTTCGTCAGACCGCTCTTGCGCAGCATGAACACCCGCCGTTCGCTCATGTAGAGGTCAAGCGCCAGCTGCTGCCAGCTTTTTGCAAGTATGTAATAACCCTCGATGACGCTGCGTTCCTCGCCGGTCAGAAAGCTTATGTAGCGCAGGGCATCCGCCTTGGCGTCGCACATTATGTCGATTGAGTCGTTGATCTGGCTTTCCAGCTTTGCGAGTTTCTCGACGGTCTCCCGGGCGATATCTGTGGAAGCATGCGCCCTCCGGGATATCCGGCGGAGCCGTTCGATATGTTCGATCTGCGTCGTTATTTCCTGTTCCATTGTCCGTGCACGCTCCAGCGCAGCTATTACGTCGGTCATGTTCACCACTTCCTTGTTCATATTTTCAGCGTTCATGAAAATTGATTCTATGAACAGATTATATCACAAGTAGCTTGTGATTGTCAAGTAGTTTCTGCAATTTTTTTGATGAGCCTTCCGGTAAATGGTATTGATTCCCTTTTAATGGATAACAAAATGCAACTTTCCTGCGCAGATATTTCAAAATGCGTAAACCGACACCCATGGTAATAGTATCCACATTGGTTGGTCATGGCTTTAAAGCTACAAAGAATGGCATAACAATGCCGTTCGGCGTGTGCCGGAGCACAAAACGCGTAACTGGAAAAGAGGTGGATTTCTGCATTGATTTGCAGGAATTCAACAGCTTTGCAGGATTTTTTAGTAAAATTAACTGTGAATAATGTACAATATGAACGCACTTGAATTGTTGTAAGTAAACAAAAAGCATTTTTCACATGAAAAAATCTCAAAACTATCTTGCAAAATAGAAAAACATGTTGTATAATGAATACAGACCGTAGGGCTGCGGCACATTCCAGGCAGAGTCGCCGGGTATGCCGCCACATAATACCGCCTGCGGAGGAATTTTTTTAGGAGGTTACTTAACAATGGCGTTAACTAACAAGTATCTCGCAGACTTACTGGAGACCGTAAAGAAGAGAAATCCCGGCGAGCCTGAGTTCATTCAGGCAGTTACAGAGGTTTTTGAGACCCTTCAGCCCGTTGCTGAAAAGAGACAGGACCTCATCGACGCAGGCGTATTCGATAGAATCGTAGAGCCTGAGAGACAGATCATTTTCCGCGTTCCGTGGGTAGATGACAATGGCAAGGTTCAGGTAAACAGAGGTTTCCGTATCCAGTTTAACTCTGCGATCGGTCCGTACAAGGGCGGTATCAGACTCCACCCCTCCGTATATATCGGTATCATCAAGTTCCTTGGCTTTGAGCAGATCTTCAAGAACTCCCTGACCACACTGCCAATGGGCGGCGGCAAGGGCGGTTCCGACTTCGATCCTAAGGGCAAGTCCGATGGAGAGGTTATGCGTTTCTGCCAGAGCTTCATGACTGAGCTTTGCAGACACATCGGTCCTGACTGCGATGTTCCCGCTGGCGATATCGGTACAGGCGGACGTGAGATCGGCTACATGTTCGGTCAGTACAAGAGAATCCGTGACGAGTTCTCCGGCGTTCTCACCGGCAAGGGACTGACCTACGGCGGTTCTCTCGCAAGAACTGAGGCTACCGGCTTCGGTCTGTGCTACTTCACTGACGAGATGCTCAAGGCTAACGGCAAGAGCTTCAAGGGTCAGACAGTCATCATTTCCGGTTCCGGTAACGTTGCTATCTACGCAACCAAGAAGGCTACCGAGCTTGGCGGCAAGGTAGTTACCGTATCCGATTCCAATGGCTACATCTACGATCCGGACGGAATCGACCTCGACGTTGTTAAGCAGATCAAGGAAGTTGAGCGCGGCAGAATTAAGGAATATGTAAACAAAACATCTCATAAGAACGCTGAGTACCACGAGGGCAGCGTTTGGGGCGCTAAGATCAAGGCTGACATCGCTCTGCCCTGCGCAACCCAGAACGAGATCAATGGCGACTTCGCTAAGAACCTCGCTGAGAACGGCGTATATGCAGTAGCAGAGGGTGCTAACATGCCTTCTACTCCTGAGGCTATCGAAGTTTACTTCGCAAGCAAGATGCTTTATGGTCCTGCAAAGGCAGCAAACGCAGGCGGCGTAGCTACATCCGGTCTTGAGATGAGCCAGAACTCCATCAGATACAGCTGGACATTTGAGGAAGTTGACGAGAAGCTCCACAACATCATGGTATCCATCTTCAAGAGCTGCGACGAGGCTGCTAAGGAGTACGGCATGCCCGGCAATTACATGGCAGGCGCTAACATCGCTGGCTTCCTGAAGGTTGCAGAGGCTATGAAGGCTCAGGGCTGCGTTTAATGAAGAGCCGGTGGCGCTATGAGTGAAAAGAAAAATCACACGATGAAGCAGGACGCAGATCTTGTCCGCGGAAACAAGAAATCTCAGGACGTTGAGCTGCACACCGAGCTTCACCCCGGTGACAGAAAGCCGGGAAAGGGCGCAAAGGAGAGCAAGCAGTTTCATGAGAACTGTGACTTCAACCTCGACCACACCAAATAAAACAGATCGCCCTGCGTAAAGCAGGGCGGTTTTTGCGTTGTCACAGAGTAAAAATCCGTGATATGGCATGCTCGGAATTGGGTAATATGCCGGTATCATGGATTTTTTATTTTCGGTAGACCTTGCGGTGGATAAGCGACTTGACGGCTTCAAACTGCTTGCCGTCTATTGGTCTGCTAGTCATGAGGTTCAGCGGTATTGCCGTAGACAGCCCGTAGAATTCCGGCTGGAAATACTCTTCCGGATTGAAAACAAGTCCTATGCGCTGGTAGAATGAGATACGGCGCTTCTCCGCGTTTCCCTCAGGTGGTTCGACTTCAAGGACTATCAGTGAATCAGCGGCGCTGGTCATAAGCTCCTTAAGCATTGCAGAGCCGGTCCCTTTGCCGCGCAGGCTGCTATCCACCGCAAAATGCTCTATAAAAATAATATTGTCGCCGCTGAACTCATAGTAGTTAAGGAATGCGACCGGAACGCCGTCCGGTTCGTAGCACATACAGCGGAATTCCGGGCGGTTATATTCGGCATAGTGCAGTGCCTCGCTGCCGCGTTCTGTCGGCGGGAACGAGTATTCCATGATACTGTATAGCTGCGAGAATTTCTCCCGCGGCATTGGAGTTTTGTGCGAATAAAACCTGATATTTTCCATGTGCTTTTCCTCCGTTTTGATTGGTGATATATCATTGTAACATATTTCGTTCTGATTTGCAAGCCGTGAATAATATACAAGCAGGTGTGAATAGAGTTTACAAATCAATACCGGGAGGAACGCACATGATTACTTTGTTAGAATTCGCACTGCAAAATTTGCTGTTCATAGGGCTTCATCTTGATTCCAGAAGTTCATTTCCGAAGCAGCTCAGCAAAGCTGAGGAGCAGGAGTGTATCCGTAAGATCGCGGCTGGGGATGCCGAGGCGCGTAATACGCTCATTGAACACAATCTGCGGTTAGTTGCGTATATCGTGAACAAAAACTATCCCGAATATATTCGCGGCGGTCAGCAGGACGCAGACGACCTTATTTCCATCGGAACCATAGGGCTTATCCGAGCGGCGGAGACTTTTGATTATAAGAAAGGCAGCCACTTTTCTACCTACGCTTCAAGATGCATAGATAACCAAATAAAAATGCACTTTCGGAAGATAAAGCACCAGCAGAGCGAGGTCTACATAAACGAGCCGCTGGAAACGGACAGCGAGGGAAACACGCTGACGATAGCGGATATACTGGCAAGCAATGTGAATATTGAGGAGGAAACGGAGCTCAGGATAAATTCGCAGAAGCTGTACAGATACATTGAGGAGGAGCTTGACGAGCGGGAAAAGGAGATAATCTGCAAGCGCTACGGGATACGGGACGGGAGGGGATACGTCTGCGAAGCGATGACCCAGCGAGAGATAGCGAAGCAGCTGAAAATCTCGCGGAGTTACATTTCGCGCATAGAGAAAAAGGCTTTAGAGAAGCTGCGCAGGCGGTTTGAGCAGGGGTGATGAAGATTTTTTCAACATTTGAACTCAGCTTGTTGAAATTCATTATCTCATCGCAGAGAAGCTTGTCAAGTACATTTCCGTTGACGTTGCACATCTGGCATTTCTTTAAACGGGAACGTTCCTTTAATTCGCACATATAGTAGAAAGTCTGTGAACCGTCAGCTTCACGGCGTGCGTTGCTGTTTATCCGTGGGCGCATTATGGAACCGCAGTTGGCACAGCGTACAAGCCCGGAAAATACTGAAACCTGATTTCTGACAGGACGGTAGAAACTCTTTCCGGCGTTGCCGCTGATTATTTCCTGCGCTTTTATCCACTCTTCCGAGGGGATTATCGGCTTGTGCTTTCCGAGGGAGATTATCCATTCCTCCGGGGGAAGCCGGAGCTGTTTCTTTCCGTTCTGTTCAGTCCTGTGGAACGGCATAAGACCGTGCTTTCCGTCTGCTTTTTCACGTTCAAAGCAGACGTCGCTGCCAAGCTTTGTGAAGTAGTCGAATGCGGCTTCGTCCGCGGTGCAGTACACCGGATTCGTGAGAATATCCCGGACAGTTCTCATGCGGAATTCGCTTCCCTCGCGGGTCTTTATGTTGTTCTGGATACACCATGTTGCGGCCTTTGTAAGCGACTGAAATTCAAGGAACTTAGCGTAAATCGTGCGTACTCTGCTCATCTCATCGTCAACTACGGACAGCTTGTAAGCGGAGCGGCTTTTGCCCTCGGCGTCCGTAACAGCGGTCTTTTCTCCGACAAATCCCAGGGGAGTTACTCCACCCAGCCAGCGGCCGGTCCGTGCCAGAAGCACCAGATTATCACGCACACGTTCAGCGATGGTTTCACGTTCAAGCTGAGCGAAAACGGCTGCAATATTCATCATAGCCCTGCCCATTGGCGTGGAGGTATCGAACTGTTCCTTTATGCATATAAACGCGGTATTCATGCCGTTCAGTTCTTCGATGAGCGTTGCGAAATCTCCGACATTTCTGCTGATACGGTCAAGCCGATAGACCACGATATAGTCGAATGGCTGTTTCCGTGCACTCTGCATCATCATCCGGAACTGCGGACGGTCAAGGTTTTTCGCAGAGAATCCCTCGTCCTCGTACACCAGAATATCGCTGTCCTTTGCATCAGGGATATTCCGCTGAATGTACTCCCGGCAGAGTACTACCTGGTTTTCGATACTCTCGCCCTTGCCGGTGAATTTCGATTTTCGGGAATATATTGCGATCTTCATGAGCGGCTCCTTTCTTTGGTTCTACTTACTATTATAGTGTGCGAAAACTATATCGTCAAGATTTTATGGAGAGTATCTGACAGAAAATTATAATGTTGTACCGAAAAGTTCCGGGTAATCATCAGCAGAAAAGTTTGATAGCGATACACGTATGATATGACTGAGATAGTCCCTTGCAGAAGCGATGGTAGTTCCCTCATAATTGCATGTCAGTGCTTCACCAGTATGTAAAGAAGCAAGCTCATCGTTTACTGCCTTTTTGTTCTCCTGATTAAGCTGCAACAGATTGTTGATGAATTTTGAATCCGTCGTATTAAAAATGATTTTGGTATCGCATTGACTTATCACGTTCGGAACTTTCGCTCCGTTCTCATACGACATAAACTGAGATGCAAGGAAACATGCCACGTGCTTTGAACGCAGCTGAGTCAGAATTTTGCTGATGGCTGAACCCGTACCGATATCGTAGTTCCTTGCTTCATCTATCATGAGAACACAGTTGTTGTCGTCGGGTACTGATATCTTGTAATTCAGGAAACTCATCAGCATTGAATTTACTATGGGTTTTAATGTCGTGTCGGTGATGAACTGGTCGTAATCAACATCAAAAATGGTTGCTTTTCCGTTCTGAAGGAGATCTTTCCAGTCAAGCCGCTTTCCGTGGCTTATAGGGTCTGCTTTTATATTTTCAAGTACATCACGGATTTCGCCGTGCTTTACCGACTTTAAATTATCCAGACAGGCGTCGATGAATCCTTCAACGCTGTTGAAATGTTCATGGTTAAACTGAGAACACTTGCTTCTCAGCATTTGCTTCTGATATGGCGTAAAGCCTGTGTCAAGGCATTCCGCAAAGGATATGATGGTATCAAGATTTATCTCATGACACGGCATGAAGCCTTCCTCTCCACCTATGCGTATATGCTGGAAGTGTTCGCCTGTAAGCTGCTTGTAATCCTGCTTGGAGTCTATAACAATACAGCCGATGCCATTTTCAACAAACCCGCATATCATCCTTTTCATGAGGGTGGTTTTACCGCTGCCGGATTTTCCGAATATAATGCAGTGCTGATTGTTGTCAGATGGCGTCCTGTCAAAAGTGTAGAATATATCTGTGTCGTCACACGGGCTGTGTGCTTTTCCAAGCTGTATCATTGTGTCCGGTTTTCTTGCAATAAAAGCTGACGCCTGGAATCGGGTGTTGAATATCCCGAATGTTTCTGCCTGGTCAATAGCATACATGTAACAACTAGTGTTATTCCTGAATGAAACATTGTACTGGTAGCCTTGGCTGTTTATTCTCAGCATTCGCCTTTCAGCAAGTTCTTTTTTCATCATATCAGGTGATGTACCTGATATTTTGGAGAGTTCAGAGAACAAGGCACTATTGAGTAAAATAAGGCTGTTATCGTAAAACACTACATTTTTATTATATTCTGAAGAAGAGGTTTTACGTTCGTATTTTATAGATTTTGTTGTGTGATCTAATGAAATAAGAGTTTTGAGAAATTTTTTTACAATATCAGTACTGGGATTGAAGCAAAGTGACATAATAAAGTCGATATATTGCATGCGTGTGGATTCATTTACATTTACCAGATCACTTATTATACCCAGAAATCGCAGCATGGGTTTCTTAAACTCTTCTGATAATGCCTCAAGCCGTTCTGAAATTGAGAATTTGTTCATTCCTTTTTTTTGCAGGATTGTTTTCTGAAATGCATTGTAGGCTTTTTCGCTGTTACGAACATTCAGCTTTTCCCATGGGATAAGCATAACGTTGCTGTTTTTGAATAAGCTGACGTCCGATGTGACTATGAGTGGCAGGGAAGTGGCGTATACGATATTTTCAGAATGTGCGCTTATAAAGTCATTAGCCTTGGTTTTTATGTTGCCCGTATAGTGATTCTTGTCAATGATAACTGGAATGAATCGGTCTGTTGCATGATAGTAGTCGCAAACTTTCATCTTTTCAGGAAGAGTTTATCTGATGCCGTTCGCAAATAATGACATTAGATTGCTGTATGCGCCGTTTACGTTATCAGTCCAGAAAACTATCAGCGGATATGACAGTCCGAATTCCCTGAGTAGGGTCATTGAGGCGCTTGCAGCCAGCAATTCAAAGAGGAGAAATGTGTAGAACCAGTCAGAAAATGCTTCAGATGAAGATCTTACTTTTAGCGAGAAATCCCTGATTGCTTCGTTGATATCATACTCCTCACGGAGAATCTGACTTTCATTCTGGTGATGTAGTGTTCCTTCCTGGTCAAAGTAGAACCCCTGGTGTATTTTTTCCGGCATGAACTGCATGCACATATACTTGATATATTCACACAATTCATGCTTGTATTTTTTGTTTATCGCCAGCCCGGCTGAACTGAACGCAATGATCACCTTATTGCTTTGCTGGTCTATCAATTCCATCGGAATAGTGAACGTAGTTTCGTTGTTCACTTTGATATTCACATACTGCACGCTGTTTTCGTTTTCAATTACGCTTTCTACTATAAAAACACCGTGACCAATTATTTTGATGTGGCAGCTGTTTTGAGGGACTGTTTGTATTGCTCCTGTGTTGTATAAAGTACTTTTTTCTTTGTATTTCGGTGTGATGATTTCAATTGTATTCTCCTGATGATTTACACTTAATCTGGTTCCAGACACGGTAGTGGCATTATGGTCAACTGCAATGGGTCTCGGTATTGCCAATATCTGCGGTGGCGGAAAAGCAGGTCCACCAGGGTATGGATTTGGATACTGAGTGACTACCGGGGATATTTGCTGAGAATTTAGCATCGAAGGAGAATTGCCAGTAATGCCAGAAAATTGCTGCTGATGGTTCATATTATATTCAATCATTTCTGATTCAGGGGCAGAGCCTATTCGAAATGGAACAAGCCTGTTGTTCTGATCACTCATATTGAGTTCCTCCAGTTTTAGTAGTCTATAATGCACCTGTATAAATTATATATCTATACATGTATAAAATCAATACCGGAACGAACAAAATGTCTTACAGGCAAGCCACGTCCGCTGTTTATGAGTACTTAACTATGAAGAAATTGTGAATATAGTAATTCATTTACCGATAATCCATGTTTTTATTAAGATACATATTTTGTATTATATTCCTATAATAATAAACTCCATTTTGTAAAAAGTCAAAAAACTATCTTAAAAAATGAACTCTTTTTGGAAAACAAATATCGATATAAAATTTTAATGCTTTTATTGCAATGTTCTTATATAATCTTCGTGCGTTTCTTTTTTGAAAAGTGAATTTGTGATGACATGATAATATGTAAATCCTGCAAAAAAGACAATGCTTAGACGCCTGTTTTGATCTGAAATCCATATTGTACCTTCAAAAATTTTACTTACTCACCTGTGTTATAATACACATGTGATGATTTTGAGGTGGCGTGTATATGTGGATAAAAATGGGATATTGGCATACTAGATAATCT